>NZ_JAMYSA010000013.1:0-89174 GCF_040321735.1 Mesorhizobium sp. M0293 | reverse complement strand
CCTGCCGACCTCGTCGGTGACGGAAGGGGCTTTCTTCCAGACGGTGACCGGCACGCTGCTGACGATCAGCCAGATCCAGAACGGCGTCGCGGTGGCGGTTGTATCGGTGTCGCTGTCGAACACGACGGCTGGCGCCTATACGGTGACCCAGCTGCATGCGATCGACCACCCGGCGGGCGCCAACGAGAACGACGTGGCGTTCACGGTCGGCTACACGACGACCGATCATGACGGCGACACGGCGACGGGCTCGCTGACGATCAATGTCGATGACGACACACCGACGATCAGCAACATCCAAGACGCGATCATGCCGAACGTCAGCAATACCGACGTTCACGGCACCTGGCAGCCGTCCTTTGGAGCGGACGGGCCAAGCCTTACTTCGGCGATCAGCCTTGCTATGGGAGCCGCGCCCTCTGGACTGACCTACATTTTGACTAGCCAGGGGACGAATGGTGCTGGCGATGCCGTAACTCAAGTCGACGTGAAAAGTGGAACGACTACTCTCTATACGTTCTATGAGTATACGCACTACGATCCGGCAACCCATTCGTCCGAGATGTTTGCCTACACGAACCTCACGGATGCGCAGGGAGCTACCGGCGCGAACGAATACTTCACGCTGACTGTCGCGGCAGATGGAACCTACGACTTCCACCTCGTGACGAACAGCCTGCAATCGACCAATACGTTCGACATAACGGGGGTCCATCCGGGCAACGGCAACTACGCGACGATCATCAACAACGTTGGCAGCTTCGGCAACGGTGCGGTCCCAGCCAGCGGCTACGATGTCCTTATCGATGGGTTCAACGCGTCAAACGTCAACGACAACGTATATATGAACAATAACGGGCTGGGGATCGGCAACGGTAACCTGGACACGAACGAGACCCTGACCTTCAAGTTCGCTCTGCTTCAGGATCACGTCTCGATGGCTATCGGGAAAAGCGGAAACGATGCGAATGAGCATTTCTTGGTGACCATCTGGAATGCGGCGCACAATATCTCCGCCACCTGGAACGTGACACAAGCGGATGGCACGCCGCTGATTATCGACGCGGCGCATTGGGGGACCAACGGAACGAATAGCGGGGCGTTCTTCGATTTCAGCGAAGCAGATGTAAAGAACATCTCAAGCGCCAGCGGTGAGGATCCCAAGCTAGTGATCCTGTCGCTTACCTACAACTCGCAGACGATCATTAGCGACACGACGCTGAATTTTGCGCTTGGCATCACCGATCATGATGGCGACTCCGTCACCAGTTCGGACAATCTGTCCGTCTCGCTAGTCGGAACCCATACCGGTTCCGGCTATCAGGAGACGGGTACCACGACTGCGGAGGTAATTGCCGCGAGTTCCGGTGCCGACACGCTCAACGGCGGAACCGGCCCCGGCGACACCGTCGACTACAGCAGCGCGTTGGGCGCGGTCACGATCAATCTGTCAACGCAGACAGTGAGCGGAGCGGGGGCGAGTGGCGACACGATCAGCAACTTCGAGAACGCGATCGGCTCGCATTTCGCAGATACATTGACCGCCAACAACACCGGAAGTGCACTGTGGGGCGGGGGAGGCGACGATACGTTGATTGGCGGCAACGGCAACGACCTGCTGATCGGCGGTCTCGGTCAGGACACGATGACCGGCGGCACAGGCGCCGATACGTTCAAGCTCGATCATCTCGACATCAAGGATCTCATCACCGATTACAATGGTGGCGAGGGTGACAAGATCGACCTGACGGCGTTGTTCGAAACCGGACCAGGGACCAATATTGCCGATTTCGTGAAATATGATGCGCTCTCACACACTCTCAGCGTCGATACGAATGGTACAACCGGCGGCGCCAATTTCGTCGACGTCGCCGTCTTGCAGAACGCACCTGTCGCCGGCACCATCAATCTGATTTACGACGACACGGCGCACGTACAACACACGGCAACGATCTAACGCCATGGCGCACGACCACCTGCCTATGTTATACATCGCTAATATCGAGGGGAGCTCAATATGAAACGTTCTGCAAGACTGCTGGTTTCCGCTGCGACGCTGTTGCTGGCAGTCGGGTCGACGGGTTATGCCGCCGACATCATCGAAGGTCCGACGGGCGACTATTGTCGTGTCGTCGGAACCTCCAACCTGGTGCTGAACGACAACATCGTCGATCTCAGGGAGCAGGTGGTGAAGCTGATGGACGAGTCGGTGGCGGCCGCCAACAGCTCGGAGTGGATCAACTCGTCCCGGCCCGTCTTCGTCTGGGCATCGGAAGCCAAGGTCGCTTGCGGCATGGCTTACGGCTACTTGAAGACGAACTACAAGGACGAAGACACGCTCAACAAATGCGAGTGTTTTCACGATCGCATGGTCGAGTACATGCACTGACCGGATAGGCGAAGCCACGCCTGTTGGCCGTCATGACAGCCGACGGATCATTCCTGAGCGCGATCGCCGGTGCGGTCGCGTTGATCGGCTTTGGCCATGCTGTCACGCCGGCCAGCGCCAACTGGCTGGAACGACCTTCCGTGAAACAGTCCTCCAATCCGGTGCGACCGGTGCACTGTGAGGCGGCCACGCAGTGGACCCGGCAGACATTCAAGGCGTTTGCCAGCTGCCAGGCATCGATCTATGGCCTGGAGCCGCTGCTGGCGCATGCCGTCATGGAGATCGAAAGCGGGTTCGATCCCGACGTGCAGGGCGCCGATGGCGAAGTCGGCCTGATGCAGGTCATGCCGGCGACCGCCAGGATGCTCGGTTTTCGAGGCTCCCTGGACGATCTGAGCGCGCCGGCGACCAACATCGCTCTTGGGGTCAGATATCTTGCGCAGGCCAACAGGCTGGCCGCGGGCGATCTGTGCACCACCGTCATGAAATATCGCGCCGGGCACAATGAAAGCCGGTTCTCGGCCCTGTCAGTCCGCTACTGCCAGCGTGCGCGGGCAATCCTGGCAAGGGACGGCATCGACGTAGCCGGCCCGCTACCAGTGGCCTCCTTCGGCTTTTCCGCATTTTCGCCAGGAGGCGGAGCTCCTGCCCAGGGAAAAAATGTGTGCGTGCGCCGTGTGTTCGTGCCCGGGCCGCGATACATGAAATGCGCCGACTACCGGAGTGCCGGGCAGGCACGACAGGTCAAGGCGCTCAGGGCCAGGCTTTTCGGCGGTTAAAAGAAATGCAGACGGCACAGCAAGTCCGCCGTAACATGACTTGAGGGCCAGACCGGGAAGCCGGCGGCAAATAAGGGTGGAGCATTCATGGAAGCTGGCCGACGCGTCCATTGTCCACGGACATGGGCAATCGCCTTTGCGCTCGCCATGATGGTGTCGGGCTGCCAATCGAAAGACGGCGTTTCCGAAGCGCTCGATCCGGCGGCGATCGCCGCGCCTGCCGGGCAGAATGGCGCCGCTGTTGCCGTACCTGCCGGGCAAAATGGCGCCGCTGTTGCCGGTCCAGTCCAGGCGACCCAGTCGCTGGGCACCGGTTCGACGAAGATCACCATGCTGCTGCCGCTGTCCGCCGCCGGAACGGCAGGCGAAAACGGCAGGAAGATGCTCGATGCCACCAAGCTGGCGATGACGGATATCGGCAATGGATTGCTTACGCTGACGGTAGAGGACACCAGAGGCGACAGCACACTGGCCAGCAAACTGGCGATAACGGCCATAACGACGGGGTCGAAGGCCGTCATCGGCCCGACCGAATTGCCGGCAGCACAGCATATTGCCACGCTGTCGGGATCGACGCGGCCACCGGTCCTGGCGCTTGCCGATAATTTCGCCGGCGGCGCCGGAGTTTATGCCGTGCCGCTTGGCGAAGCGGACAGCGCCGCGGCGGGCGCCGCGGGACTGGCGGCGAAAGGCAGCAAGAAGTTCGTACTGCTTGTCGCGGCGGGCCCAAACGCCGGCGCCGTGGAGAAGCGGGTCGCAAACAGCCTCAGCATCTACGGCGCGACGCTGGCGGTCACCGTGCCGTATTCGGCCGGCGACAGTGGCGCGAAGGCGGTCGACGATATGGGCTCGCTGGTGGAAGCCCCCGACGCCGTCATCGTTGCCAGCGGCGATGGCAGTCCGTCATCCATCCTTGCCGCCCTCAAATCAAAGGGCATTCCGGGAAAGACAATCTCCGTCGTCGGAACGAACCGTTGGCTGGAACACCCGATGGATCCGCTGTTCGCGGGGGCCTATATCGCCACGCTCGATCCAAGTGAAACCGGGCCGATCGCCGACCGTTTCAGGACGACATACAACTATCCGGCCGACGTCAATGTGGCCTACGCCTATGACATGGTTGCGCTGACCGCGGGGATTGCCAGTGCGGTCGGGCCTGATGGCTTCAGCAAGAAAAATCTCGAAAATCCAAACGGGTTTCGTGGATCGACAGGCCTGTTCCGGTTTCGGGCCGACGGATCCAGCGAGCGATCGATGCCGTTCTATCGGATTGAAAAAGGTGCTCTCAAGCTGGTTGCAAAATCGACGTCGGGTTTCTGATCGGCGAGAAGCCTTGAGAACCTGTTCGGGCTGATGGGCAGGTTTGTCCGCAGCCGCCAGCCGATCGGGCTCGGAAGCCTGCTGCTTCTGGCCGGTATCCTGCTGATTGGTCGGGCCGGGGCTTTGCTTTCGGTCGATCGGCCTGTCCTGGCTCCTTCGCAGGACGACACGCAGCCAATCCGACCGGCGGCCACTATCGAGGCACAACGCCGAGAGCCGGCGCGCAAGGTTGCTCAAGACCTCATCGCCCCGCCGCGGCTCGATCCCGCGGAGATCGAACGGGTCGAGCCCCGCCCGCCGCTCAGCGAGCTCGGGCTCGCCGTACCCCCGAAGACGCCGATGCCTGGCGACTGGCGGGAGGTCTTGCTCTACCGCCCGATTGCGACATCGTCGGCGATGTTCGAATCCATGGGCCGGAAGGTGATCATCAGCGGGGTGCAAGGCATCGACCTCGACGGATCCTGCTCGTTTCACGCCGTCACCTGGCCCTGCGGCCAGCGCGCACGCGCCGCTTTCAATTCCTGGCTGAGGGGACGCGCGTTGAAATGTTTCGTGCCGCCGGACGTCGAGCGTTTTGCCATCGCCGCACCGTGCAGCCTGGGCAAGCAGGATGTCGGCGCCTGGCTTGTCTCCAATGGCTGGGCCACGGCGCTGCCGAACGGCCTCTATGGCAAGGCGGAGGCGACAGCCAGGGGTGCGGAGATGGGCATGTTCGGCCCAGCGCAATAGCCGGCCATTCAACCCCTGATACTTGGTTTGTTAACCGTCACGGGCGAAGCTTTCCCCAGGAGCAAGCCATTTCGTCCGCAGCCTTGATGGGGTCATCGCGCAATCGATTAAATTGCAAGGTTCCTTGAAACTGAAATTGCAACACACCGGCCTTATTACCAGCCCATCCACAGGAGATCGGCCAGTGACAAAGATATCGGCGAGCACCACCGTCCCAGCATGGAAAGGCGTCGTTTGGCTGACCTTTCTGGGAACCACGGGAATCCTGGCCCTTTCCGTCGGCCTCAACTATCTGCTGCTTTTCTCGGAGGCGCTGACGCCATTTGGGCGCAGTATGATCACGGCGATCCTGTTGCCGGTTGTCCTTGGCGTTCCGCTTTTTCTGTTCGTCGGATTGAAGCAGATCGAGGTCCGTCACTATCGCCGGGAGCTCGACAAGTCGGCAACTTTCGACACCATGACCGGCTGCCTGAACGGAGCGGTGTTCACGTCGATGGTCGAACGAAGAACAGCAAGGCCGTCGTCGCCAGGGCCGAGATCCGGCGCCTTCCTGGTCATCCATTCGGAACAGCTGCGGTCCATCAACCTGCGCTTTGGCCTTGAATGGGGCGACGAGGCCTTGCGGCTGGTCGCCTCGACCATACGATCGTCGGTGCGCGCGGAGGACCTGGTTGGACGTATAGGGGCTTCTATGTTCGGGGTCTTCCTCTCGGGCGCCACCGAGGCGGAAGCCAGCGAAATCGGCGAGCGTATCCGGTCGCGCATCGCGCAAGTCTATTTCGCACCAAAAGGAACCGAGGATGCGCTGAGCGTCAAGGTCGGCGGCGTGGTGTTCGAAGACGAGGTGGAGTTCGCGGACATGTTCCGCTCCGTCGAGCAGCGCATGGCAATCGTCCAGGACGGAGCCGCGTTCGAACTGACGCATCTCCACAGCTGACAGTCGCTAATGCTCCCTGAAACCGCGATTGAGAGAATCGCGAACTGGCGCCAGCATGTAGTCGAGCAGCGTATGCTCGCCGGTCAGGATCATGACCTCGGCCGGCATGCCGGGCGACAGATGGACGTCATGCAGCTTCCCCAGATCGGCGGTATCGACTTTGACCTTGGCGAGGAAATAGGGTTCTCCTGTCCTCTCGTCCGTTAGCCGGTCCGCCGATACCGAGGTCAGCAGGCCATGGATCTGCGGCAGGTGCCTGGTCGGATAGGCCGACAGCACCACGCGGGCCGGCATGTCCGGATGCACCATGTCGATGTCGGCAGGCTTGATCCTGGAATCGATGACCAGATTGGGCTCATTGGGAACGATATCGAGAAGCGGCTGGCCGCTGGAAATCACCCCGGATTCGGTCGTCACGCGCACGTTCATGACGGTTCCCGCGATCGGTGCGGCAATGTCGGTCCTTGCCAGCACATCCTGGCGTGAAGGCAGAAGGCTGCGCAGCTCGGCCAGGTCGCCCCGCACCTTGGCAAGGTCCTCATTGGCGCTCTCGCTATCTTGCTGGCGCAGGTTGAGCAGCTGCAGCTTGGTCTCGCCGATCTGCTGCTCGTTGCGCGCGACCTGCGACCGGTTCGACGCCTGGTTGGCCCGGATGTCGGCCTGGGCGCGCTGCAGCGCCAGGATTCGCGGCAGGCGCTCCAGTCCCTTCTTGTAGAGCACCGTCGCGGAACCGATCTCCTGGTCGATCAGGCCGAGTTGCTCGCCTTGCGCCGCGATCACCTCCCTCGATCCCGTGATCTGTTCTTCTATCTGCGCTATGCGCTTGTTGAGGATCTGTTCGCGCCCTTCGCGGGTCGCGAGGCGGCTGTCGAGCAGCGCCTGCTCCTCGACAACCACCTTTCGCGCGATCTCGCTGTCGATCGAGGTCAGCTCCTTGGGAAAAATGATCTGGTCTTGCTTGGCAAGCTCCGCGAGCAGGCGCGCCTCGGCGGCCAGCAGGCGGATGTAGCGCCCCTGAAGCTCGTCGTAGCGGCCCTGTGCGTCGGTCGTCTTCATGCTGATCAGGATCTGGCCGGCGCTGACCTTGTCGCCTTCCCGCACATGGATGGCCCCGATGATGCCGCCCTCCAGATGCTGCACGGTCTTGCGGTAGCCCTCCGGGCTGACGACGCCGTTGGCGACGACGGCGCTTGCCAGAAGCGCCACGCTGGACCAGACCGCGATGCCGCCGACAAATCCGATCGCCGAGACGTAGCCCAGTACGCGCGCCGGCCGCGTTCGCTGCTTCAGGTCGCGCTTGCTGGCCCGAAACGCACCGGAACGCCGCCGGACAAGAATTCGGAGCATGGGCAGAAGCAGCGCGGCTGCCGCTGCCGCCACCGCGATGCGTGCAGGCAGGCCCAGCCCCTCGAACCAGCTCGAGGCCGCGCCCGTCAGATCTCCGAGAGCGATGATAAGCTTGTCCACCATGTCGCGCAGGCTGACCATCAGCAGGTCCAGCATCGTCGACAGATCGCCAAATCGATCGTCCATGGGTTCACTCCACTGCCTTCAGCTGCGCCGGCACATTGGCGGCGATCTTGTCCCGTACGGATGCCGGCTGGGCGATGCGTTTGGTCTGACCGGCCAGAGCGCCGAGCACCTCGTCGCGCGTGCCGAACATCGACATGCAGCCGTCCTGGAGCAGGACGACACGATCGGCGGTGCGCAAAAGGTTGGTCTGGTGGCTGATGAGGATAACGGTGCGGCCTCTTTCCTTCAGATGCCGAAGCACGTTGAACAGCGCTATCTCGCCGTCGCCGTCGAGACCGGTGTTCGGCTCGTCGAGCACGACCAGCGCCGGATCGCCGAATAGCGCCCGGGCCAGCGCGATGCGCTGACGTTGGCCGCGCGATATCCGAGCTCCACGTGACCCGACCTCGGTCTGGTAGCCGTTTGGCAGCCGCAGGATCATCTCGTGGATGCCGGCAAGCTGCGCCGCGGCGATGACCGCGCCGCTGTCGACGTCGCGCAGGCGTGCAATGTTTTCGGCGATCGTGCCGGGGAACAGCTCGACCTGCTGCGGCAGATAGCCGATGTGCATGCCCAGCTGGTCGGATGGCCAGCTCGATACCTCCGCACCGTCCAGTCTGACATGGCCGAGCGACGGACGCAGCGTTCCGACAATGAGGCGGCAAAGCGTGGTCTTGCCGGAACCCGACGAACCGATCACGCCGCAGGTCTCGCCCGCCTCGATACTGAAGGCCACCCGGTTCAAGAGGGCCTGCGGCGCACCCGGTGCGTAGTAGTTCAGGTTCTCGAGCCTCAGCCGCCCTTGCGGGCGCGGCAGCTTCACGCAGGCGTTTTGCATCGACCCGGTGTCGGCGAAAAGCCGCGTCAGGTTGCGACGTGCCGTGCGGGCGGTAACCAGGCTGCGCCATGCGCCGATCGAGCGTTCTATCGGCGCCAGCGCCCGGCTCAGCAGGATCGAGGCGGCAATCATCGATCCTGCGGTCAGTTCGCCATGCAGGACAAAATAGGCGCCAAGCCCCAACACGGCCACCTGAAGCGCCAGCCGGATCGAGCGCGACAGGCTGCCGATGGTCGTCGTGCGCCCGAGCAGTTGCGCCTGGACGGTCATCAGCGACTGCTGCCTTTCCTCCCAGCGCCGCAGCGCGGGCTCGGACATGCCGAGTGAGCGCAGCGTCTCGGCGCCATCGATGTATTGACCGGCCGCGACCTGGTTGCGACGCAGCCCCGCCGCCGCTTCCTGACCCCTGTGACGGGTGAGGAAATCATTGGCGAGCGCGCCGCAGAACAAAAGGATCGCTCCGGCAATTCCGACCAGGCCCAATGCCGGATGCAGAAACCACATGAACATTAGGAAGACGGGCGTCCACGGCGCATCGAGAAAGGTCAGCATGCCGTCACCGCCAACGAAACCGCGCAGATCCGACACGTCCTTCAGGCCGGCCTCGACGCCGTTGCCACCCACGAGGCGAGCCTCCATGGCGCGTTCGATCACCGGAACACTCAGCTGGTCGTCGAGCCATTGGCTGATATGCCCGAGGATCATCCGGCGGGCCTGTTCCAGCAGGCCGTAGACGGCGATCGCGCCGATCACCGCCAGAGTTAGCCACTTCAGCGTGTCGATCGACCCGCTCGACAGCACCCGGTCGTAGATCTGCAGCATGTAGACGGTGCTGGCCAGCAGCAGAAGATTGGCCAGCAGGCTGAAGAGGAGCAGGGCGGGCGCCTGGCGCCGTGCCAGATGCATCACCTCCTGGAACTGCGGTCTTGACTGCGTCACGGTAGCCCCCCGGGGTTCAATGCTTTTGGTAGTGTCCGGCGGGGCGCCCGTCTGGCGCCCGGCCGGTGTCGTGTCAGGCAATGCCGTCGTCGAAGATACCGGTGCCGTCGACGCCGACAGAGAAGTTGGCGAACGCATCGGCGGTACCGCCGTCGACGTCGCTGTCGTAGTCGGTGATCTGGACCGCGAAGTCGAACGATTGGTCCGGCGTATCCTGCCCTTGCAGCAGGTTGAAGCCGCCAATGTCGAACTTGCCGGCAACAGCCTCGATGTCGGCCACGTCATGCGGCGCTTCAGTGTCGAACTCGACCGTGTAGTGGGCTCCGAGGCCGGACACCGTGACGCTGTACTGGTTGAAAATGACACCTACCGTGGCGCTGTCGATCAGGTTCACGGGATCCCCAGGATCGGTGTCCGTCCAGCTTTCGATCACCGTGCCGTTCGCGTCGAGCACCCTGACCCCGGTGATGTTGACCGGGTCGGCGTTGGCTATGGGATCCAGGGCGAAGGCGCGGGCCTCTGCATCGGTGTCGACTTGGCCAAGGGCGACGTTGTCAATGTCGTAGGCGAAGATGTCCATCGTCGCCAACGTATTGCCCTGCACCTGCGAGATCTCCACGGACGCAGAGGTCACCTCCGTCGTGCCTTGGAAGCCGATGGTGTCGGCATCGTCGGCCGTTTTCTGCGTCAGCCCGCCCGTGACCCCGGCGATCGAATCGTCGTCGGGATTGTCGAGATAGACGAAGAACGCGCCGTCTCCCGGATCGAACATCTGGTTGCCGATGCCGATCGTCACCGGTCCGCCGCCCTTCGACGTGTTGATGGTGTCGCTGGCGTTGGCGCCGCTGGTGACATAGGTTCCATCGGCCTTGAGGTGCACGTCAGAACCGATCACCAGCAGGGCCGATCCGTCGAGGTCCGCCTTGTCGGCGGCGATGACGCCGAACAGGTTCTGGCCCGATGGCAGGTCGCTGAAGTCGAACGAGGTGAAGGCCGCCGGTGGATCCTCGTGGACGGTGAAGGTGTACTCGCCGCTGCCGTCCTGATCGAGCACGATGTCGTAGACCAGCGTGCCAAGCGTGGCGTCCGAGTAATACTCGATCTTCGTTGCGTCGGCCGAAAGCACCGCCGTGAGGTCCGAGAAAACGTTGGTCGGCGTCGAGTAGTCGGCGAACGTGTAGGTCTTGGTGCCGTCGCCCGACAGGTCGTCGGCGGTGTTCTCGTCGGCGCCGATGATGCCGTTCAGCGAATTGCTGACGAAATCGCCGGCGGCGAAGTCGACTACGCCGCTCAAGATCTGCGCGCTGATCACCGGCACGTCGTTTTCGACATTGATGACGAAGGCATTGACGTCAGGCGTCACCGCGTCGCCGTCGGCATCCGTCGCCACCAGCACCGACGATAGGTCGAGCGCCAGAAGAGCGTCGTCGCCGCTGGCGGCTGCGTGGTCGATCTGGTCCTGAAGGTCGAACGTGTAGCCGCCGGTTGCGGCCAGCGCCAGCGTGAACACGATGCGCTCGTCGGCTCCGCCGTCATCGGCGGTGGCGGTCAGCAGATCGCCGGTCAAGTTGACTTCATAGGTAACTGCGTCGCCCTTCGAGGTCAGGCTCTGCAGGCCGGACGTGTCGGCCGACAGGCTGAAGGTCACCGGTTCGTCGGCGCCGGACGTCACCAGTGACGCCACCGATCCGCTGGCCTCGTCCTGGTTGGGCGTGGCGTCCTCGTCGATGCCGTCGGAGGAATCGCCGTCCGCGAGCTTGAGGTCGTCCTCCTGCACCGTTGCCGATACCGTCTCACCCGACGCCACCGGCACGTCGTTCTCGACGTTGATGACGAAGGCTTCGGCATCTGGCGTCACGGTGTCGCCGTCGGCATCGGTTGCCACCAGCACCGACGACAGGTCGATCGCCAGGATACCGGCATCGCCGCTGGCGGTTGCGTGGTCGAGCTGGTCTTGCAGGTCGAAGGTGTAGTCGCCGTTGGCGGCCAGCGTCAGCGTGAACACGATGCGCTCGTCGGCTCCGCCATCATCGGCGGTGGCGGTCAGCAGATCGCCCACGACGCTGTAGGTAACGGCGTCGCCGTTCGAGGTCAGGCTCTGCAGGCTGGACGTGTCGGCCGACAGACTGAAGGTCACCGGCTCGTCGGCGCCGGACGTCACCAGTGATGCCACCGATCCGCTGGCCTCGTCCTGGTTGGGCGTGGCGTCCTCGTCGATGCCGTCGGAAGAATCGCCGTCTGCGACCTTGAGGTCGTCCTCCTGCACGGTTGCCGACACCGTCTCTTCCGACGCCACCGGCACGTCGTTCTCGACGTTGATGACGAAGGCTTCGGCATCTGGCGTCACCGTGTCGCCGTCGGCATCTGTTGCCACCAGCACCGACGACAGGTCGATCGCCAGGATACCGGCATCGCCGCTGGCGGTTGCGTGGTCGAGCTGGTCTTGCAGGTCGAAGGTGTAGTCGCCGTTGGCGGCCAGCGTCAGCGTGAACACGATGCGCTCGTCGGCTCCGCCATCATCGGCGGTGGCGGTCAGCAGATCGCCCACGACGCTGTAGGTGACGGCGTCGCCGTTCGAGGTCAGGCTCTGCAGGCCGGACGTGTCGGCCGACAGACTGAAGGTCACCGGCGCGTCGGTGCCGGACGTCACCAGTGATGCCACCGATCCGCTGGCCTCGTCCTGGTTGGGTGTCGCGTCCTCGTCGATGCCATCGGAGGAATCGCCGTCCGCGACCTTGAGGTCGTCCTCCTGCACCGTTGCCGATACCGTCTCTTCCGTCGCCGTCGGGCCGTCGTCCTCGAAACGGATCTTGTCACCGATATCGAAATGCTCGACCACGCCTTGCGTCAATCCGAACTGGCCGATGTCGAATTTGCCCTCGACGTCCTCGACGAGGACCTGGTTGTGATCGGTCGCGGTCGTCCATTCGACCTTGTCGCCGGCGCCGAGCCCCGCGATCTCGACCTTGTCGTTGACGCCGTCCAGGTTCGAAACCGTGATGCCGTCCTGGGTGCCGTCGGCGTTGAAGGTGTAAACGGTCCCGCCGACGGTCACCGTAATGGACGTGATATCGATCACGCTGCCGGTTCCGAGCGCGGTGTCGAAATCGGCGCCGTCGGCGTTGGGAGCCAGAAAGGCTTCGATCGTCAGCGTTGCGTCCGTATTGCACTGGATTTGCGAAATGACGAGGAAGCCGCCGGTGACATCCAGCGTATCGCCGAACTGCACGTTGTCGAGATCGTCCGCTTCATTCTGGTCGAGGCCGCCGACAACGCCCGATAGAAAGTTGGGGTCCGGATCGGTGACATAGGTGAAGTAGGCGCCTTCACCTTCATCGAACATCTGGTTGTTGATGCCGATCGTTACGGTGCCGCCGCCTTGCGACGTATTTATCGTGTCGCTGGTATTGGTGAAGGTGTTGTCGGCCTTCAGGTCGATATCGCGACCGATGACCACGATGGCAGCGTCGGCGTCGCCGACCGTGCCGAACAGATTTTGCCCGGAGGGCAGAGTGTCGAAATTGAAGACCTTCGGCGAAGTTATCGCAACATCGATAAGGCCGGTGAGATCGACGGGGTCGTCGGGATTGTTCGTATCGGGATTGTCGATGGCTTCGAACTGGACCATGGAGATGTTGACGTCCGATCCGCTGGTCGTGATGTAGACCGCAAAGACCACGTCTCCCGACGCGTCGACGCCAAACACCAGGTTGTCGCCAAGACCGCTGGCGCTGTCGATGCACAGGTAGATCGCCTCGCCGTCGAGCGTCGTGAAACTGGTTGCAATGTCGGTGGGCGGGGCACCGCTGCCCACGACGTAGACCGGCAGCGAACTGCCGTCATCCTGGACGAATCCTTCCAGGGTGGAGCCGCCGCTCAGCGTGGCCACGGTATTGGTCGCCGCGCCGTTCGTGCCGCTGAAGGTGCTGCTCAGCCCGAGGTCGGTGAAGAGACGGGTGGAGAATGTGGCATCCAATGACGCCACAAGGATATCGTTGTCGTTGTTGTCTTCGGTACCGACCGGGACACCGCTGTTCTGCAGCCCGGAAGATTCGTCCAGTGTGACGGAATCGGTGATGATAATTGCCATGATCGTTGTCCCCTTGGGGTTAGATTCTAACGATCCGCACATCCGATAACCCCGGGGTGCATCTGCCAGAGTGCACTCCGGTCGCGGCCTGGATGAGCGGCCCTCATACGCCATTATGTCGCCAGCGAAGAGGACGCGTCCATTCTCAGTTCGATAGTATTGGGGTCAATGCCCGTACCTGATCGAACGATATACATCCTTCGATAGATCAGGCCGCGACAGGCGCTCGGGGTGGCCGCGGCGCGGTCTTGGCTGCGTCGCGGAAGGCCCCGTGCGATGTTTTCGGTTGTGCCCGGTCGGCGCCCAGACTGGCGCCCGGCCGCTGGGCGGCCTACGGTTATTTTTCCCGCATTGCTCGGCGGAAGTTCTGCGTGATCGGCTCGGCGAGGTAGGAAAGCACGGTGCGAGCACCCGTCCGGATCATCGCCTCGCTCGACATGCCGGGCAGCAGCTTGCGGCCCTCCAGCTTGGCGAGTTCGCTCTTGTCGATCAACACGGTCGCGGCGAAATAGGGTGCCCCGCTGCGCTCCTCCACCATGCGGTCAGCCGACACGATCTCCACGACGCCCTCGAGCGGCGGCAGGTTGTAGCGGGCAAAGGCCGGGAAGCTGACGCGCGCGGGCTGTCCGGGGGCGATCGTCTCGACATCCTCTGGTTTGACCATGGCCTCGACCACGAGTTGCTGTCCGAGCGGCACGACGGTCATCAGTGTCTCACCGGGTTTCACGACACCGCCGGCCGTGTGGACCTTCAGGTCCATGACGATGCCATCAACCGGTGCGACGACATCGGTGCGGGTAAGCACGTCCCTGGCGGAGCGCTCCTGCTGTCCGAGGTCGAACAACTCCGCCTCCACCTTGCTCAGCTCGTCGACGGCCTCTTTCAGCCGCACTGTGCCGAGGTTCAGGATCTGCATGTCAATCTCGGCCATGGCGCTTCCGGCACGGGCGATTGCCGCGACATTGGTGGCGCGCTCGCCCTCGATCTCGCGCTGTTGGCGTCTGAGCAACAGGTTCCGCTCGCGGGTGGTCAGCCCCTTCTTGAGCAGGCTCTCAAGGTCTTTGCTTTCACCCTCGATCGCCTCGATCTGCTTGTCCTCGGTGACGATGAGCTCCTCCAGCCCCTTTACCTCATCCTCGGTCTGGTGACGGCGCTGGCCGAGAATTTCCCGCTCGTCGGTCAAGTTGTGGTGCTTCGCCGCGAACACGTCACGCTGTGCGGCCACCGCATCCTTCGCGGCGGTGGCGGGGTTTGCGAGCAACGCCGGATCAAACTCGATCTCGGCCTTGCCGTCGCGCTCGGCCCTGAGACGCGCGGCCAGCGCCTCACGCGTCGCTATCCGGTTCTGGAACAGGTCGAGCTGCGCCTTTGCCTGTGTGTCGTCGAGTCGGACGAGGACCTTGCCCGCCTTGACAATATCACCGTTGGCGGCGTTCAACTCCGCGATGATGCCGCCCTCGAGATGCTGGATGAGCTTGCGGTCGCCGGCGACCTTGACAATGCCCGGTGCCACTGCGGCGCTGTCCAACGGTGCCAGGGCTGCCCAGCCCCCGGCGACGCCGAAGAACAGGAACATGATCGCGAACCCGGTGAACGTCACGCCGGCCAGACGCAGGGGTACCGGTTCCAGGAGGGAGGGCGGCGCGACGGGTAATGGCACGACGTTCAATGCTGAAGACCGGGTCATGCTTCTTTGACCTCTTCGATTTCTTTGACTTCCTTGACCAGTTCGAGGGTTGGCAGTTGGGCTGCCTTTGGCATCTGGCTAACCTTGCGGGCGCGGTTGGCGAGTTCGTTGAACACGGCATCGCGCGGCCCAAACAGGTCCTGAGCGCCGTGGTTAAGCACCAGCACCTTGTCAACTTTTTCCAAAATGCTTGGCCGGTGCGAGATCAAGATCAGGGTCGTACCTGCCGCCTTGAGCCCACCGATGACTGTAGCCAGTGCTTGCTCTCCCTCGTGGTCGAGATTGGAGTTAGGCTCGTCGAGGACAAGGAACGCTGGGTCGCCGTAGAGTGCTCGCGCCAGCCCGATGCGCTGGCGTTGCCCCCCGGACAGTGCCGCACCACCTTCCCCGATCTCGGTGGCGTAGCCCTTCGGCAATCCCTTGATCAGTTCATGGACGCCGGCCAACTCCGCGGCCTTGACCACATTGTTGAAAACCGCAGGGTTGAGCGACGCAAAACGGGCGATATTCTCGGAGACGGTGCCGGCGAAGAGCTCGATGTCCTGGGGCAAATAACCGACGTGTCGTCCCCTGTCCTCGGCCGCCCATTCGACAACGCTCATGCCGTCAAGCAACGCGCGACCACCGGATGGGCGCCAGGCTCCGACCAGGATTCGCGCCAGACTTGTCTTGCCGGCGCCGCTCGGGCCGATCAACGCCATCGCTTCACCGGGCTTGAGCTGGAAGCTGACGCCTTTCAGAATGTGCTCGCCACCCTGACGGGCAAGCACAAGGTTATCAGCCTCAAACCTGCCTTTCGGTCGTGGCAGCGGCAGAACTGGCGTGGCCTCCGGGCGCTGTCCGGCGACCGCGGTGAGACGCCGGTAAGCGGCACGCGCTCCGACCGTCGCTTTCCACGTGGCGATCGCTTGCTCGACAGGGGCCAACGCACGGCCCATCAGGATTGAGGCGGCGATCATGATACCGGGTGAAGCCTCGTTGCGAAGTACCAGATAAGCGCCGAGGCCGAGGATGGCCATCTGCAGGGCCAGGCGGTGGCATCGTGCGATGGCCGCAATGACGCCGCCCCGGTTGGCGGCAAGAACTTGTCCTTTATTTGCCTCGTCCTGATGCGCCTTCCAACCCTCCAGCAGGGGCTTCAACATGCCCATCGCCTGGACGACTTCGGCATTGCGGATCGCCGCCTCAGCCTGCACGTATGCCCGCGACTGAGCGCTTGTGGCCTCCGTCAACGGTTTGCGTGTGATGTATTCGTTCAGCAAAGCGAGTGCGAACAGCACAAGCCCGCCGCAGAGTGCCAACCAGCCCAGCCAAGGGTGCATGAGGAAGATGGCGGCGAAGAAGATCGGTGCCCAAGGCGCGTCGAGGATCGGGAAGATGCTCGGGCTGGTCAAGAAATTTCGCACCTGGTCGAGGTCGCGCAGTGGTCGCGCGTTAACCTGGCCTGGGGCAGAAGCGGCGTATTCCACCGATGCGGTCAGGAGGACTGGGCCCAACCGTGCGTTCATCCATGACCCGACCTTGGCCAACAGACGCCCGCGCACAACTTCCAACCCCGCGAGTGTCCCGAGCGCCGCCAGCGCCATCAGCGACAGCATCACCAGCGTCTCCAGACTATGGCTGCCGAGTACGCGGTGGTAGACCTGGAGCATGTAAAACGCCCCGGTCAGCATCAGCACGTTGATGCCGCCGCTGAACCAGATAAGCGGTCGGATGGCGCGTTTGGCCTCTTTCATCACCACCTGCAGGGCAGAGGGCTGTTGCTTGGTTTTCATCGTTATTTCTCTGGTGTGCGGAATGACATCCGGCGCGAGGGATTGCAGTGGGGACAGCCATGAGCTGCTATGGTGAGTGCCATCGAGATTCCCCCTTTTTTTGGAACGCATCAAGAAAAGGGGTTCCCCATCCCCAGATGCCCTACCCGAATGCATCCGCTGGCGCGCTGACGCCCTGAATTGCGGCCTTTGATCCTCGATTGTGTCGCCGCCGAAGAGGACGCGTCCATTCCCGGTTCGATAGTATTGAGGTCAATGTCCGCACCTGATCGAACGATATATATCTTTCGATAGATCAGGCCGCCGCAGACGCTGCGGCGGGTATCACGGCCGATGCCATCACGCGGCTTTCCGGCCCGTGCCGGCCTCATGTCGATGCCAAGTGCTGATGTCAGAGGAGGCCGGCCCCTGGATGGTCGAGGCCCTTTGCGCCATCCAGGCCAGTTCCGCCCGGCTGCCGAGGTGCAGCTTCTCGTAGACGTGATACAGGTGCAACGTCGTCGATCTGCTCAACCAGCTCAAGACCGAGCGTCGCGCCGGTAAGCAGGGCCGCATCGCCGACTATCTCACCCGCCTCGGCTTCGTCGTCCTCGATGAACTCGGATCGTCTCACGCATCACTGTGAGATCATCGAGACTGGCAATGAGTCCGGGCGCTTCAAGAACCGCGCCTGATCAACCCAACACGTCCAAGCTCATCCGCGCTCGCGGGCTGCAACCCGATCAGCTCCGCCCGGCGAGCGCTAAGCGAAGTGCCCTACATAGAGGGGGGTCAAAATTGGACGCCGATCTGGAGTGCGCCCCTCGGACCGGACAGGTCAAGCCGCAGTTTTGACCATCTGCCGGGCGTGTTGGTCCTCGAACTGTTGCGGGCTGAGATAGCCGAGCGCTGAGTGCAATCGGCGGGTGTTGTAAACCTCATCAATGAAGCGGGGAAGTCCTCAGCGACGTCGGCGAAGGTTTCGTAGGCCATCGGATAGACGGCTTCGACCTTCATCGTCTTCATGAAGCTTTCCGCTTTCGCATTATCGTAGGGATTGCCGCGCCGGCCCATCGATCCAATAAGATCGTGCTCGGCGAGAACGTTGCGGTAGAGGAGTGCGGCATATTGCGAGCCTCGGTCCGAGTGATGGACGCAGCCCGGCGGGGTTTTTCGTCGTTCGATTGCCGCTTTCAATGCTGCAACGGTCAAGCGCGCGTCGATCGACCGACCGATGGCGTAACCAACGACCTTGCGTGACCAGGCATCCAAAATGACCGCGACGTAGACGAAGCCCGCCGCAATCGTCACGTATGTTATGTCGCTCACCCAGAGCTGGTTCGGGCCGTCGGGTGTCACGTTCTTCGCCAGGTTCGGGAAGATCGGCAACTCGTGATCGCTGTCCGTAGTGGCGATGAAGCGCCGCCTGATCCTGGGCTGCAGATCGTGCTCGCGCATCAACCGTCTGACCTTCTTGTGGTTGACGACGATGCCGCGCTGCCGCAGCGCCGCCTGCATGCGGCGATAGCCGTAAGCTTCGAAGCTGTCGGAGATCTCACCCATCGTCTCGACGAGCGCTGTGTCATCCACGGCGGTTTCGGGCTGATCGTAGTAGGTTGATCGCGCGATCCCCATCAGCCGGCATCCTTCAGCGATGGAGACACCGCCGGGCCGGTGATCACGGATGTAGTCCCGCTTCTCGGACGTAGTGCGCTTTTCAGAGCCCCCTTTAGAAACTCAATTTCCAAGGCTTGCCGGCCTACCAGCCGCTCCAGCGCTGCGATCCGCGCCTCATAGGTCTGCATCGTGTCGGCCGCCGCCACGTCTTCGTCGAAGGAGCCGGCCTCGTATTTCTGAACCCAGATGCGGATCAGGTTACGCGGCAGTTCGTGCCGCTTGGCGAGACCATGCAGCGTCTCGCCGGACAGGAACTCCTGCACTACCTGACGTTTGAACTCGATGCTGTGCGTGCGATAAGTCACCATGGGCTTCCATCCTTCGAAAGCCCGGCTTCCAAGTCAATTCTGCTTGTGCATCCTGTCCGGTCCGAGGGGCGCACTCCAATCGGGGGTAAGTTTTGCAAGGCGTTTGACACGTACGGTTGGCGCCGACGCGAGCATTCACTACGGCGCTTCTCCGCCAGGTCAATATTCCCAGTTATATTGACGACAGCGATCTATCGAAAACGATATATATCGTTCGATATAGATCATAATACTACCAGACGGAAAGTTGACTTGCCATCCTTAGGCTGCGCCCAATGGCCCCCCTGAGCAGCTGGGGTTTGTTAGCATTTCAAGTGATGGCGGACGGGCAATCGTAGTTTTCTACGCCTCCGGAACTTACGCACGTCAAGGCGTGCTCTGTTCCGGTTCTCGAAATCCACCATTTTCGGCGCGCCCTGACCTCTGACCCTGGGGACAGCTCGATCACAATTGGGAGGAAGATTATGACCACTATTACCGGCACAAATCTCGTTCTCGACGAGCAAATCGACGTACAGACTGTCACCGATGATAATGATATCATCCTGGACGCGACGCTGCTCGCCCATCTCGTCAATGATCTCGGCGTCGACATCAGTGATACCGACCCCGCGACAGGCTTCCCGCAGGTGGCCGTCAACAGCGCCCTCCTTGACACAACCGGAGCGACCGATCTGGCGCTGTCGACCACTGGCGGCTCGAGCGGCCTCTTTACCGTGGGCGGTGTTGAAATCTTCCTCTACAACGAGGGCGGCATCATTTATGGGCGCGAGGCCGACGCGAATGGCGACGCCGACCCGGCGGGCGCCCTGGCATTCGCGGTTGCGCTTGACTTGACCGACGGCGTGTCATCGGCGCAGGTTTACCTCATTCAATACGAACCGCTGCACCACCTCAATCCGGACGCTGTTGACGACGGCGACATCCTATCGTTTGCCGAGGGCAAGATCACACTGGATGTAACGACTACCGAACTCGTAACGACGTTCCAGACACTCGACTTCGCGTCGATCCCGTCAGGTAGCCCGCAGGAGACACTAACGGTTGCGACAGCCGATCCCACTGACAATCACAGCGCCAAGTTTGATGGGCTCATCTTCCCGAGCGGGACGGTGGTTGATCCAACGACAGTCCCAACCAACTCCGGAACCAATGATGATCTGAACCCCGACGCCGTCGGCTTCGGTGTGAAGGGCGGCCAAGCCTCCCAGTTGAATCAAAATGAGGGCTTCTTCGTTCAAGACGCGGCCTGGACCTCCTCTGATCCGGATGCGAACGAGATCGGCGGCATTAGATTCGACGTCCAGGGCATAGGCGGGGTGAAGAGCGTTAACATCGAGTGGTGGACTGTCGATAATGGAGCAGTAGTTGAACACGGCGCCGACACAGTAAGCTTGCCTAAAGGCAGCGCCGTCTATGAGAATTATACCATCGAAACGGCGGATAGCGTCGACCAAATCTACGTTCGATTTACCTACGACACGAAGCAAAGCACGTCCGGCGTGCGCATTGAGAACCTCGAAGTCGCGTTCCCATCAACGACCGAGGTGCCAGTCGTCAACCCCGAGGATCTCGGGACGCACCTCGTGTTCGAGGACGCCGGGCCGACGTTCACCGGCATCACTGGTGATGGCACGGACTTCCAGGTCGGATTGGCCGCCGGTCAACAGGACACAGGGACGTTCGACCTTACTCCCGGAGCCGACGGCTCACACGTCACCATCACCGGTTACACCGATCTCGGTGGCGATGACATCGAAGAGATTCTCAGCATCGACGGAACCACGCTGACGTACTACGACGTTGCCGCCGATCAGAACCTCTACCAACTGAGCGTGACGGATTCGGGGTACACTTTCGACGTGCTCTTCACACCCCACGGTGAGCAGTCCGACCTCGACTTCAATGCGGTCAAGTCGGGCGGTCCCCAGGAGACCTTGACGGTACCCACGGCGGACAACACCGGCAGCATCGTCTTTGACGGCCTGATCTTCAACGCTACGCCCGCAGCGGACGCGACCGAGTCAGCCTTTGCGCCGTTCAACGCTGCTCCTCTGGGAGGCCCGACCGTTGCGGCTGACGACCTTAACCCCGATGCAGTTGGATTCGGGGTGAAAGGCGGTCAGGCGTCGCAGATCAATAACAACGAGGGCTTCACCTTCTCTACTTTGGACGGGTCTGACATCAACAATCTAACCTTTGCGGTCGCAGGGATTGGAAACATCAACACCATCACAGTAGAATCGTGGCTTTACGACGGTGGCGGTAATCTGATTGATCACAATACCGACGACGTTATTGGCTTGCGCTCGGGTAATCAGACCGTGACCATCAACGACGATGGTGGTCAAGCCTTCGACACGGCCTACGTTCAGTTCCACCTCAACGGTGCCAACTCGGGTGTTCGCGTCCTCGACTTCTCGACGAGCATCGAGGGTCCGGTTCCCGATCAGTTGTTCGAGTTCACGCTGGCAAACACCGACCTCGACGGGGATGCTGCTACGCAACCACTGAGCATCCTCGCAAGCCAGGACTTCATTGTTTAATGGCGTCCTCGTAGCCTACAAGAGCTTCAACGCCTGCGATCCGGTCCCCCTTTGGGGACCGGTCGTTCAAGACACCAAGGCCCTTGACTAAAACCAGGCGACGCGCAAAGCGGCGGCTTGCAGTGCCCACCTATGATGCTGTGGACGGCTCTCCAACTAATCGTCCAGCCTGTTTGGCTGAAGCCCCAAGCCAATCTCCCAGGGCCGGTTATCAGGCGGGTTTGACCGAGAGCAGGCGGTCGGTTGTAATGATCGATACGAAGATCGCATCAATCGAAGCGGACCCCGGTGGTCAACTGGTTCGATCGGGTATGCGCCAGCCTGGAAGGGAACCTCCAGCGAAGTGCCGAGAGTCAGGAGATATTGCAGCGTGAGATTCGTGTCCAGGGACGCATCAATATCGTCGTCTGTACTGCCGGCGGACTCGATCAGGCCGGCGCAGGCGCTGCGGCGGGTACCACGGCCGACGCCATCACGCGGCTTTCCGGCGCCCGTTGCCGGTTTCATGTCGATGCCAGTTGAAAGTGCTGGTGTCAGAGGAGGCCGGTTCCTGGATGGTCGAGGCCTTTGCCATGCGCCGCCCAGGCCAGTTCCGCCCGGCCGCCGAGATGCAGCTTTTCATAGACGTGATGCAGGTGCATCTTCACCGTGCCTTCGGATACGTGCAGCCGCTGCGCGATGGCCTTGTTGCGTAACCCGCGCGAGACGAGATCGGCGATCTCGGTCTCCCGCCCGGTCAGCCTGGACATCGGCTGGTGCCGCGTTTCCGGCGTCAGCAGTTGCTGGACGATCTTGTTGTCGATCCACTTCTTGCCTGCCGCCACCGCGCTCACGCATTCGATGAGATAGCGGTGGCTGATGCCGTCCAGCATCAGACCGTCGCTGTCGAGCGCCTGTATTTCCTTGATGCCGAGCCGGCCGGCTGGCTGGACGATGAAGATGATGCCGAGAGCGCTGTTGCAGGCCTTCAGCCGGGAGGAAAGCCCTGATGTCTGCGGGTCCGCGATATCCAGGCCGACGATGACGATATCAGGCCGATGGCGCTCCACATGAGGGAGAACGTCGACAAGGCGGCGGCACTGGGCGACAACATCGTGTCCAGCCTTCTGCAACACCCACTCCAGACCGGCGAGATACACCCCCCGCGGGTCGGCGACAACCAAAGTCGACATACCAACACCGTCCGACCAACACCGTTCGAAAAAACGCAACGAACTTGGTTAAACACCCGTTAAATCACGAAACCAGAGCTCATGCGTATTGTCAAGTAAACACTAATATAGCGACTGCTATAATAAAGACCTTAGGCTTTCAGGCCGATCGGCGCGGGAACCCGCACGGCAGTGAGTTCGGCTGACGCTGCCGGATGGCACTCGCAAACCTTGTCAGTATCGCGTCATGATGAGCAGGACGCGATACTGGAGATCAACCTTAGCGGTTTGCGATATGGCACGACACGAAGGGAGCAGGTTTGCTGCCCCTCAGTTCGCGTAACATCACGATATTGAAAGAAATTTGGTAGCGGGAGAGGGACTTGAACCCCCGACCCCAGGATTATGATTCCCGTGCTCTAACCAACTGAGCTACCCCGCCAGGGCGGCGAAAGGCCCGAAATCCGCCTCAAATCGAAAGGCATGTCGGGGGCGTTCGCCAAGGTCGCGCGGATATAAGGTTGGGAGGGTGAGCCTGTCAAGCTTCGAAGCAACCGGCTTGCCGGCTTATCGTCATTATCGAAAAGCTTTGCCGCGCAGACATTTGGTTGCTGCCGTCGGGGTTGAGTTCGAGGGGGCACGTCGCTATGTCTCGGCCACGAGTTTTTAGAGTTTGAAACAGATGAAGCCGCGCATTGCAGTCCTCGGTTGCGGATACTGGGGCAGCAACCACATCCGCACCCTCAAGGCGCTCGGCGCGCTGCACGCGGTCTCCGACGCCAACCGGGCCCGTGCCGAAGGCTTTGCCAGCGAGCAGGACTGCCTGGCGATCGAGCCGGACCAGCTATTCGTTCGTGACGATATCGACGCCATCGTAATGGCACTGCCGCCGCAATTCCATGCCGACCTTGCCGTGCGTGCCGTCGAGAGCGGCAAGGACGTGCTGGTGGAAAAGCCGATCGCGCTGACGGTGGCGGATGCCGAGCGTGCGGTGAAGGCGGCCAAGGACAATGGCCGTGTCTTCATGGTCGGCCATGTCCTGCGATTCCATCCCGCCTTCGAGACGCTGAAAGGGCTGATCGACAAGGGCGAGCTCGGCGAAGTCCGCTACATCCATTCGCATCGGCTCGGCCTCGGCAAGTTCCACACCGAGAACGACGCGCTGTGGGACCTGGCGCCGCACGATTTGTCGATGATCCTGGCGATCACCGGCACCGAGCCGATCGAGGTGCGCGGCGAGGGGGCCGCCCTGCTCGACAATCTCAGCGACTTCGCGCATCTGCACATGCGCTTTCCCAACGGCCTGCGCAGCCATCTCTTCACCTCGCGTCTCAATCCCTATCGCGAGCGGCGGCTGACCGTGGTCGGCACCAAGGCGATGGCGGTGTTCGACGACGTCGAGCCATGGGAACGCAAGCTTGCCGTCTACCGCCACGCGGTTTGGCAGGACAGCGGCCAATGGGCCTTCACCACCAATGAGCCATCCTATGTCGCGGTTGCCCAAGGCATGCCGTTGACGCGTGAACTGGAGCATTTCATCCAGTGCATCGAGACGCGCGCCGAACCGCGCACCAGCGGTGAGGAAGCGATCAGGGTGCTGCGCATCCTGACCGCAGGCACGGTTACACACACCAAGTCCGGTTCCTGAAACGCGGTTTTATTCGGCGGGGACCTGCGCCGGCCCGGCGGCAAGCCGGGTCAGCATGGCCTCGGCCTCGGCGCCACGCTCCGAACGCTCGATGAAGCCGCCGCCGAACACACGGGCCTCGTTGCCGTCGTCGGAATAGAGCACGCAGGCCTGTCCCGGCGCGATGCCGGACTCGCCGTCGACCAGTTCCACCCATGTGGCGCCGGCACGATGATGCAGCACGGCCGGGCGCGGCGGTCGCGTCGAGCGAACCTTGGCAAACAGCTCCAGGCCGGCGGCGGGGACTTCTGTGAGCGGTTCGTCGCCAAGCCAGTTCATATTGCGCAGATAGATCTTGTGCGTCTCCAGCGCCTCGCGCGGGCCGACGACGACCCGTGCGCGGTCGGCGTCGAGATGGACGACGTAAAGCGGCTCGCCGGAAGCGATGCCGATGCCGCGGCGCTGGCCGATCGTGTAGCGCAGGATGCCCTCATGGCGGCCGAGGACGCGGCCGTCGATGTGGACGATGTCGCCCGGGTTGGCGGCGGTCGGCTTCAGCTTGGCGATGATGTCGGAATACTTGCCCTGCGGCACGAAGCAGATGTCCTGGCTGTCCTGCTTGGCGGCAACCGTCAGCCCCATCTCCTCGGCAATGGCGCGAACCTGCGGCTTCGACAGGCCACCGAGGGGAAAGCGCAGATAATCGATCTGCGCCTGCGTGGTGGCGAACAGGAAATAGCTCTGGTCGCGGTCGGCGTCGACCGGCCGGTAGAGCGCGCGGTGGGCACCGTTGGCGCCAGAGCGGATATAGTGGCCGGTGGCCAGCGCGTCGGCGCCAAGTTCCTTGGCCGTGGCCAGGAGATCGGCGAACTTCACCGTCTGGTTGCAGGAAACGCAAGGGATCGGTGTCTCGCCGGCGACATAGCTCTCGGCGAAGGGATCGATGACCGCCTTGCGGAAGCGCTCCTCATAGTCGAGCACATAATGAGGGATGCCGAGCGTCTCGGAGACGCGGCGGGCATCGTCGATGTCCTGCCCGGCGCAGCATGAGCCGGCCCGGTGCGTCGCCGCGCCATGATCGTAGAGTTGCAAGGTGACCCCGACGACATCATAGCCTTCGCGCTTCAGCAGGCCGGCGACGACCGATGAATCGACACCGCCCGACATGGCGACGACGATGCGGGTGTTTTCGGGACGTCCGGGGAGATCGAGACTGTTCATGGTGCTTTCGTTCTGCGCGGCGTCTCAATGCCAATGTCGAGAATATAGGTCAAGCTTTACGGTCGCGCCAGCGCACAGGGCGATTCACCCGGTTGCGGCCGATCCCGCTAGGAGATGCAATTTCCCCCGGCAAAATCAGGGTTCGCGGGCAGATGTTTCAAATGCCTGCGAAAAGACTAACGCGGCGTTCATGATCCTTACCTAGTCATTAGGGTCTGCTTAGGCAATTTTTAAAGCTGTGGCGGTAACGTGGCGGGGATTGGGTCTTTGAGTTTTTTGTAGAGAGTACGATGACCGATCTGGTTAGACCGAGAGTCAAATATGTTATCGGGCCTGACGGCAGCCCTCTTACGATTGCCGATCTGCCGCCGACGAATACACGTCGCTGGGTTATCCGGCGTAAGGCGGAGGTGGTTGCGGCAGTGCGCGGCGGGCTCCTGAGCCTGGACGAGGCTTGCCAACGCTACAAGCTCACCACCGAGGAATTCCTGTCCTGGCAGGCGTCGATCGACGAGTATGGCCTTGCCGGGCTGCGCACGACGCGCATCCAGCAATACCGTCACTGACAGTTGCGAATTTGAACGAAGGGCGCGGAATGTTCCGCGCCCTTCCGTTTCTGCTGCTGGCTGCTGCGGTCCCTGGTTCAGGCCGTAAGCGCCACTTTGCCGATCGGCTTGGTGGCCAGAAAGGCGTGGGCTGCCCCCGCCTGGTCGAGCGGGAATGTCCTGGCCACATGGACGGCGAGCTTTTTCGCGTCGATCAACTGGGCGAGTTCCAGCAGGCCCTCCCTGTCGGGCACGACGGACATACGCTCGACCCGGATATCGCGCGCACTGGCCTGCACTCTGGTGTCGTCGTTGACATCGAGCAATGACACCAGCACGCCGCCACGCTTGAGCACCTTCAGCGAGCGTTCGGCGTGGTCGCCGCCCATTGGATCCAGCACCAGATCGATGTCGCGAACATGGTCGGTAAAATCGCCCTTGGTGTAGTCGATGACCTCGTCGGCGCCGAGTTTGCGAACGAAATCGAGTTTTTGCGGGCTGGCGGTGGCGATGACGTAAGCACCGCGCGCCTTGGCGATCTGCACCGCCAAATGGCCGACGCCGCCGGCCCCCGCATGCACCAGCACGCGCTGGCCCGATTTCAGCCTGCCATGGCGGACCAGGCCTTGCCAGGCGGTGAGGCCTGCCAGCGGCAATGCGCCTGCCTGGATGTGGTCGGCGCCCTTCGGCTTCAGCGCGATTTCATCGGCCGGCACAGCGGCCAGTTCAGCGTAGGCCGCCGCCTGCTTGGGAAAGCGCGGCATGCCGAACACCTCGTCGCCGACGCGCAGGCTGGAAACACCGGCGCCCAGCGCCTCGACGGTTCCCGAGATGTCCCAGCCCAGGGTGAAGGGCGGCTCGCCGAGCAGCGGATAGTAGCCGGCGCGGACGGCACCATCGACCGGGTTGATGCCGGCTGCCTTGACACGGACCAGCACCTCGCCGGCCTTTGGCGTCGGATTGGGCTGGTCGGTGACGAAGAGAACGTCGGGTCCGCCGACGGAATTCTGGATAGCGGCGCGCATTGGGATATCTCCTGCTTGGTTGGCGTCACTATCATTTGGATAGTAATGGCTTCTTGTCTAGTATTTACCTTTATGATATATACGTACCCCATGGATAGTGATGACGACTGCGGTTTCGGCTATGATGCGTTCCGGCGAACGTGCCCATCGCACACCGTGCTGGAAATGCTGGCCAGCAAATGGGTCTATCTGGTGGTTTGCGCGCTGCGCAAAGGCCGGCTGCGCAATGGCGAGCTTGCGCGCAAGCTCGAAGGCATTACGCCGAAGATGCTGACGCAGACGCTACGTGTGCTCGAGCGTGACGGCCTGGTGCGTCGCGAGATATTCCCGGTCATTCCGCCGCGCGTCGAATATGAATTGACAGAACTCGGCCAGAACCTGGCTGGACTGCTTAGCCAGATCAGGTCATGGGCGGAGCAACACGCGCCGGACATCAAGGACGCCAGAGCGCGGGCGGTTGCCGAAAATGAAGGCGATTTGGCCGCCTAGGCGGCTTTCAGTTCTCTTGGCGACCTTCCCAGCCGAGATCAAGCGCCCGCCAGTTGGCAAGCGCCAGAGCCGCGTGCAGGCCGGGCTTCAGCCGATCATGGCGCTGCGGCCGCCGACTTCGGCTTCGCGGATCTTGGTGTCGCGCGATTCCAGCATTTCCGCCTTGGAAAGCTCCGCTTCAGCTTCGCCGAGTAATGATTCGGCAGCGCTTCGCTGTTGTGCGAGGTCGCTTTGCGAATTTCTGAGATTGTCGCGGCGCAAACGCGCCGCCTTGGCGAAGGTCGGATAGGCGAAATGGTTGATGTCGGTGATGCCGGCCTTCTTTTCTTCGGCGGTGATCTGAAGCTCCAGCTCGACGGCCATGCGTTCGAACTCGGCGATCATCATGTCGAGCTGCAGCAGCTGCCGCCGCTTCTCATTCACCTGAAACTGTTTCAGCCGAACGAGGTTTTCACGTGACTTCATGATTCGGTACTCCCGGAAACGCACACCCGCATCTATCGTCCAAACCACCTGGAAACGCCCAGGTCTCACCCGTGTCCACCGGCTTTCCCCGAACTATGGGAAACAAAACCCTAAAGTTTTTTGCCGGCGGTAACCATTCGTTTACGGGCATTGTTAATCATACGGGTCAGGACTTAAGGCCGGGTAAAAATTCCGGCCGCCGATGCGGAAGCGACGTCGATGAGTCCCTGGAGTCACTTAGTCCGGGTTATTAATGTGTTGCATTAGGAATTTGGTTCTAAGATTCGTTATTAGATTCAAGAGGGTGTAGAAAGGGGTTAAAAAATCTGGTACCGTCATGGACGGGAAATTAGATTTTGTTAACCATTCAATGGCAGCCTCTGCACAAGGCAACCACTGCTCCGGGTCCGGACGGGTCGTGAAATGGTCCGGCAGCAGAAAAGGGGAATGAAATGCGTGTTCTGCTGATAGAAGATGACAGTGCAACCGCACAAAGCATCGAGCTGATGCTGAAATCGGAAAGTTTCAACGTCTACACGACCGATCTCGGTGAAGAGGGCGTCGATCTAGGCAAGCTCTACGATTACGACATCATCCTTCTCGATCTCAACCTGCCTGACATGTCGGGCTACGAGGTTTTGAGAACGCTTCGCCTTTCCAAGGTCAAGACGCCGATCCTGATCCTCTCCGGCATGGCCGGCATCGAGGACAAGGTACGCGGCCTCGGCTTCGGCGCCGACGACTACATGACCAAGCCGTTCCACAAGGATGAGCTGGTTGCCCGCATTCACGCCATCGTGCGGCGCTCCAAGGGGCACGCCCAGTCGGTCATCACCACCGGCGACCTGGTGGTCAATCTCGATGCCAAGACCGTCGAGGTCGGCGGCCAGCGCGTGCACCTGACCGGCAAGGAATACCAGATGCTGGAACTGCTCTCGCTGCGCAAGGGCACGACGCTGACCAAGGAAATGTTCCTCAACCACCTCTATGGCGGCATGGACGAGCCTGAGCTGAAGATCATCGACGTCTTCATCTGCAAGCTGCGCAAGAAGCTCGATGCGGCATCCGGCGGCCAGAATTACATCGAGACGGTCTGGGGTCGCGGCTATGTGCTGCGCGAACCGGAAGACATCCGCGTCAGCGCCTGAGCGACGGACACGTCCGATCAAAAAGACCCGGCCCCGGCCGGGTTTTTGCATGATGGGCGGATAACTATTTGTTTTTACGCAATTCCTGACGGAAAACCGTCACACATTTTTCCAGGAATTGCTCCGGGTTTTGTTTTTATGCATGTCGGTGTCCCAAAACCGGGGCCACTTTCGGGCGACATGCATCTGGCCGCCGAATCAGGCGGCGATCTTCAAGGCGCGAAAACGCTCAAGCAGTTGCGGCCGGTTGAATGGCTTCAAGAGATAGCCCTGGGCGCCGGCGCGCTTGGCCCGCATGATCGAAGCGATATCGAGTTCGACCAGTGAAATCAGGATCTGCGGCTTTATCGGGCTCTCCATGGCGCGCACGCGACGGATGAGATCGACCGCCGGTACGTCCGGCAAGGCGCCATCGACGACGATGATGTCGGGCATGTCGGCGGCGCACATCTCCAGCGCGTCAAGGCCGCTGGCGGCCTCGATGACAACCATGTCGGAACCGCCCAGGATGCGTTTTGCAACCTTCCTGATGACGCTTGAATCGTCGACGAACATGCAGCGTTTCATTTCCGGGTCCTCTTTGCCGTCTGGCAATCCGGTAGCGTCGGGGCATCCAAACGCACCATAGGCCAATCTGGTAAAGAAGCCGAAAAGGCGTTAGGTAAAATTTTTGCAAAGATGGCGGCTGCCAGTTTTTATTCGCGAATGCTTCAATGCCGCCTAGGCAATTAAACGCATTTCATGTCGATGAGCCGGAATTACAGGTTTCGATGTGAAAATACTTTGACTTCTCGACTGCGCGATCAGGCTGCCGCAAACACGATTTCTTCCGGCGTCGCGTGGATCGATATCGTCATGCCGGCTTCGCGCGCCAGAAGCAGCGTGTAGTAGGGTTGCACGGAATGCGCGTCGATCGGTTCCTCCGGCTTGTGGCCGGAATGCAGTTCGAGGAATTTCGGCGGCACACGCAGCATCGGGCCAGCCGCCGCGAGTGCGAAGCGCGGCTCGGTCTCGAGGTTTTCCAGCGTCACGGAAAGTTTGCCGCCGCGCGGAATGGCGGCGTTGGCGACCAGGATCAGGTTGAGCAGCAGCTTGACCTTGTTCTTGGGCAGCAGCGCACGGGTCCCGTTCCAGGTCAGTTCCGGCTTTTCGTTCTTGAGGAAGGCGATGGCGACCGCTTCGGCATCGCCGGTATCGATCAGCATGCCGGCCGAGCCGGCGGCGCCGAAGGCGATGCGGGCGAACTGCAGGCGGGCCGAAGCGTTGCGGGCGCTCTGACGGATCAGCTTCATGGCATCTTCGTCGGCGCCGCCTTCATCGAGCAGTTCGAGCCCGTTGTTGATCGCGCCGACCGGCGAGATGATGTCGTGGCAGACCCGGCTGCACAAAAGCGCCGCTAGGTCGGGCGCGGAAAGGGTGAACAGATCGGCCATCGGCGAAAATCCCTGCAAAATCTTACAACTCATGGCCGAGCGATCGATCGTCGCCTGCCCACACGAATCACGCTCTCTCCTCGAGCTTTCTGAATACACAGCGCCCGTGCGTGCAGCAACAAATCCAAATTGTGGTTATGGCAAATGGCGTGTTCACGCAGGCTGCCGACCCCACTTAAGCGACCTCAAACAGCCTTTGAACCGCCATGTTCATGTGGGAGCTTAATGGTTGAAAAAGGATTACGGCATAGTTTGCCCGTAACAGTTACCCTTAACGGCCGGCTAAAAGAGCCGTACGGGGTGCGAGGCGTCGGCGAAGGTGCTCCCTGACGGAGATTGGAAGCATGTTTTCCCGATACTACGACCGGAGCTTTCTCCGCGTCTTCTCAATGGCGATCACGCTCCTGGGCGTTCTCGTCTTCTCAACTTCAGCCCTGCGGGCCCAGGAATACACCGCTCAGGAGATTGTCGATTCCGGTCACAAGTTTTTCGGCGCGACATCAGGCGGGCTCGCCACGGTCGTCGAGAAGATTTTTGCTTCCTACGGCCTGCCCAACGGCTATCTGCTGGGCGAAGAGGGCTCGGGCGCGCTGATCGGCGGGCTGACCTACGGCGAAGGCACGCTCTACACCAAGAATGCCGGCGATCACAAAGTGTTCTGGCAAGGCCCGTCGCTCGGCTGGGATTTCGGCGGCGAAGGGTCGCGGGTGATGATGCTGGTCTACAATCTCGACGATGTGGGCAGCCTCTATAACCGCTATGGCGGCGTCGCCGGTTCGGCTTATGTGGTGGCAGGCGTCGGCTTCAACGTGCTGAAGAACAACAATGTGGTTTTGGTGCCGATCCGTACCGGCGTCGGTGCCCGGCTCGGCGTCAATCTCGGTTATCTGAAGCTTACCGAGCGCGCCACGTGGAACCCGTTCTGAGCTAATTCCTTGGCTTTGTGCATATCGTTCTCCCAAAACCGGGGTTACTTTGGACGACGTGCGTTAAACCCGTCACGTTGCGGCAGACCCTTGCCGCAACGCTGGATTTCCGCCATGTCAACCTGGCGCAGTCAAAAGCGCTCGATGCGCTTTGGTTTTATCTTGTTGCAGTCGTTGTCCCAAAATCGGTTCCCACTTTTGGGCGACATGCATTAGTTTGATGGTTGCCGTCCACAACGGGTAGTCACTTGGTCCAATCGGTCCTGTTCTTCGTCCTAGGCTTTCTCTGCGCCGGCTTTCTGGCGCTTATGGTGGCTCCGGCCATATGGCGTCGTGCCGTCACCCTGACGCGCCGACGTATCGAAGCCTCGATCCCTCTGACGCAAACCGAGATCCAGGCGGACAAGGATCGCGTCCGCGCCGAGTACGCCATGTCGACACGTCGCCTGGAAATCAGCGTCAAGGCGTTGCGCGAGAAGGCGGCCGAACAACTCGTCGAGATCAGTCGCGGCCACGAGGCCCTGAAGGGGCTGGCGGTCGAGCGCATGGACAAGAACCATGCGCTGACCGAACTTGGCGCCAAGAACGAAGCGTTGCGTCAACGCGAGGGCGAGTTGCAGCAGCTTTCGGAGCGTCTCAAGGAAACCGAACGCAAGCTGGAAAAGCGCGCGCTCGAGCTGGAAAAGCTGGAGCGCATGTATGACGATGCCAGTTTCTCCTCCAGCAGCCGGCAGATCGAGCTTGTCGCGCGCGAATCCGAGATGCAGAAGCTTGCCAGTGACATTGCGCTGCTGCGCGGCCAGCGCAAGGAGGCGGACAGGCGCGGCCAGGAGATCGCGGCCGAAAGCAAGGCAGCGCGCGAAGCCCTGAAAACCGAGAAGAAAAAGACCGCCGAGCTCGACAAGAAGGTCGAACGGCTGCTGGCGACACTTGCCGACCGCGAGGACAAGCTAGACCGCCGCGAAAAGGAGCTGGCGCGCATGCGCGAAGAATCAAAAGCCGAAGACAGCGCACCGGCCTTGCGGCTGGTCGGCAAGGGCGGCGACGTCGCCAGGAGCGATGAGCTCGACAAGGCAATCGCCAAGCTCGACAGCGACCGTGAGCGGCTCGAGGCCAGGCTGACGGCACTGGCACGCGAGAACAAGCGGCTGAAGGCGGATCTCACCGCGCTGGCCGCGTCCAATCCCGCAGACGGCAGTTCCGCCTTGCGCGAGCAGATGAACGAGCTGGCGGCGGAGGTCGTCCATCTGACGGCCAAGCTCGAGGGGCCTGGTTCGCCGATCGCCAAGGCACTGGCAGTGCCGTCGGATGCACGCTCCGGCAACGGTGACCGCAGTCTTGCCGACCGCGTGCGGGCACTGCAGAAGGCTGACGCGTCAAGCTGATATCGGGCTGAAATCAGGTTTCTTTTGCCGAGAAATGATGCAGCGCGATGGCTGATGCGGCCGCGACGTTCAGGCTGTCTAAACCTTCCGACATGGTGATCCGCACGGTGTGCAAGCGCGCGAGCAGGCTGTCCGGCAAACCTTCGCCCTCAGTACCGAGATAGAGCGCCAGGCGTTCGCTGCGCTGCGCATCGCGTATGTCGGTCTGCCCGCGTGGCGTCAGTGCGAATTGTTCGAAGTCCCGCCGGGCGAGCATTGCCGTGAAGCCGGCGGCGTCGGTGAACGACGCGAAAGGGATCTTGAGCGCTGCGCCGACTGAAACGCGGATCGCCTTGCGGTAGAGCGGATCGCAGCATGTCGCATCCAGCAGTATCGCGTCGGCACCAAAGGCGGCGGCGTTGCGGAAGATCGAACCCATATTGTCATGATTGGCGATGCCGACGAGCACCACGATCAGCGCCCTGGCCGGCAAGGCATCCAGCAGGGCCTCGGCGGACTCCGGCGTCCCCTTGCGGCCGATGGCCAGAATGCCGCGATGCATGTGAAACCCGGCGATTGCGTCCATCACCGCGCTTGGGGCGACATAGACCGGAAGTGCGGCCGGCGCCTTGCGCAGGATGCCCTCGAGGCCGGCCAGCCGGTTCTCCAGAACCAGTACCGATTCGGCGCCAAAGCGCCCAGTCGAGAGCAGCAGGTCCAGGACCACCTTGCCTTCGGCGACGAAGCGGCCTTGCCGGCCGGCGAGATCGCGTTCGCGGATGTCGAGATAGGCAGCGACGCGCGGATCTTGCGGGTCGTCGATGCGAATGGGATCCATGCGTTCCTCGCGGCCATCGCATCGACCCGAAAATCCGGGCCGATCTCCCGGCGCTCACCGTTGGTTCGGAAAGCACGATGCGACAATTCGGGACGGTCAGCCAGCTCCATGCGCCCGGATGGGCGCATGTCGCTCTGAAATCGCCAGCGAGGGGGCTACAGGACGGTCAGGTTCCGGCACGGCGCAAACGGTGCGCCATCTGGGACAGGTCATCCTTGCCGCTGCCGAAAATGCCGTCCAGCATGACAAGCAGTTCGCGCACGGCGTCGGATTTGCAGGAATAGTAAATCATCTGCCGGTCACGGCGAGTGTCGACGAGGTCGAGCGCACGCAACTTGGCCAGATGCTGGGATAGTGCCGATTGACTGAGCATCACCTTCTCGGCGATGGCGCCGACCGACATTTCACCGTCGGCGAGGTAGCTCATGATCAACAGCCGTTTCTCATTGCCCATCAGCATGAGAAATTCGGCCGCAGATTCGGCGTTGACGATTAGCTTTGTCGAGACCATTGATGCCCCATGCTTCTTGTTCATCCCGACGCCATGGGGGCAATGGCGTCTGATTCCATAAACTCACTTGTGAACCGGCGCTGGCGATTCAGCGCCACCGCCAAAAGGTAGAGCATTTCATTAAAATCTCAAGTGTTGCTTTTGATCAAACATAATTAAGTCCAGTCGCCGGCGTCGACCGAGGCCCGGCCGCTCCTGGCCATCTCGACCAGAACGTGCCGCAATTCACGCGCTGCCGCCAGGGGTTGTGGGAAGAAAACCCGGCAAGTGTCGTCACCCGATACCAGATCCATGCCATCGGCATCGAATCCGGCAACGGTCCAGCCGTTGCCGGATGCTGTCGCGAAATGCCGTGCATACACGGCGAGCGCGTCGAGGTGATCGGCGTTCATGTGGTCGATGGCGGATTGTTCGCTCGCCGCCAGTTCCTCGACGATCGGCCCGCTGGTGAGCAAATCCGATTGATCGAGATGATAGGCCTTGCCGAAACCGCCGTTGAGGCTGGCGCGTTGCGGCTCGAGGCGAAAGATCGAAAAGTCGCCAAGACCGGCGTAAAGTTTCGCCTTGGGATTGCGGTTGAGGTAACGGCGCTCGGCGCGGGCGTGTTCGATTGATCCGCGCTCTAGCCGTACCGCCCGGCAGACCAGTGTCAGGCGCGGGTGTGCCAGCGGATCGCCTTTGCCGGGTTCGCCAAGCAACAGGGAGCAGCGCGGATCGGCAAGCAGGGCGCCGGTGTGCGCCGAGAGCATCGACACCAGGATCAGCGGCGCGCCATCGATGTCGGTCGCCACGCCGACCCTGCTGGCCAGCGGCGAGCCGGTTTGCGGTTCGATCACCGCCAGCGCGCCAAAACGCGCGTTGCGCAGAAGCGTCTTGGCCAGCCGGATCGCCTCGGCGTCGGTCTCGCGGATCACGTCCTTCTTCGGCTCGTCCAAGGCATCACCGCAATAAGTGGATTTTCTTTCTCCAATTATCTGTCGAACAAACCGGATTTGACAAGGTCGTCGATCTCGTTTTTCGAAAACCCGAAACGCGCCAGCACCGTCGATGGGGCGAGATCGCCGTTGGCCGGCTTGCTCGCCGGTGTCGGCTGCGAGCCGGAGAAACGCGGCGCTGGGGCAGGGCGCTCAAGTGCGCCCGCCGTCACGAAGGCGTTGCGCGCCCGATTGTGCGGGTGCTGCTTCGCCTCATACAGCGACAGGACAGGGGCGACGCAGGCATCGGTTTGGGCAAACAGTTGGTCCCAGTCGTCGCGTGATTTCTGCCGGACCCGATCGGCAATGGCCGCGCGCATCGGCGGCCACAGCGCCTTGTCATACTGGCCGAGTACAAAATGTTCATCGAGCGGCAGCAGTCTGGCGAATTCGGCGAAGAATTGCGGTTCGAGGCAGCCGATGGCGATATGGCGTCCGTCTGATGTCTCATAGGTGTCGTAGAAGGGGGCGCCGGAATCGAGCAGGTTCGCGCCGCGCTTTTCGCTCCACAACCCCGCCGCCATGAAGGCGTGCAGGGGCGCCGCCAGCATCGAGGCGCCTTCGACCATCGCGGCGTCGACGACCTCGCCCTTGCCGGTGCGCGAGCGTTGGAGCAGGGCGGCCAGCGTGCCGGCAACCAGCATCATGGCGCCACCGCCATAGTCGGCGACGAGGTTGAGCGGCGGGACAGGGCGGCCGTCGGCGTGGCCGATGGCGTGCAGCACGCCGCAATAGGCCAGGTAGGTGATGTCGTGGCCGGCGCGACCGGCGAGCGGGCCGTCCTGGCCGAAGCCGGTCATGCGGCCGTAGATCAGCGCGGGATTGCGCGCCAGCACCGCTTCCGGGCCGAGGCCAAGCCGTTCCATGACACCGGGGCGATACCCTTCGAGCAACATGTCCGCCTTCTCGGCAAGGCGCAGCACCAGATCGGCGCCTTCCCGGCGCTTCAGGTCGAGACGCAGGATGGCGCGGCCGTGGCGGTCGATGTTGTACTCGTCCGGCAGCGACGGGAGGGGCTGGCTCGTCCCCTTCCGCTCGATGCGCAGCACTTCGGCGCCCATCTCCGAAAGCATCAGGCCGGCCAGCGGGACGGGGCCGAGCCCGGCCATCTCGATCACCTTCAGCCCGGCAAGCGGGCCGGTCCTGCCGGGAGCGGACGGGCCGGTGCTCATATCCGTCTATTTCGGCGCCATGCGGATGGCGCCATCGAGACGGATGGTCTCGCCGTTCAGCATCTGGTTTTCGATGATGTGCAGGGCGAGCGCGGCATATTCGGATGGTTCGCCCAGGCGCGAGGGAAAGGGCACGGCGGCGCCCAGCGAATCCTGCACCTCTTGCGGCATGCCGGCCATCATCGGCGTCTTGAAGATGCCGGGCGCGATGGTGCAGACGCGGATGCCGGAACGGGCGAGGTCGCGCGCCACCGGCAGCGTCATGCCGACGACGCCGCCCTTGGAGGCCGCATAGGCAGCCTGGCCGATCTGGCCGTCATAGGCGGCAACCGAAGCGGTGTTGACGATGACGCCGCGCTCGCCGCCTTGCAGCGGCTCGAGCTTTGACGCGCGCTCGGCGACGAGGCGGATCATGTTGAACGTACCGATCAGATTGACCTCGATCACCTTGCGGTACTGATCGAGGGGATGGGGACCATCCTTGCCGATCGTCTTCACCCCAATGGCGATGCCAGCGCAATTGACCAGGATCCGCGGCTCGCCAAGCTTGTCGGCGACGTCGGCGAGTGCAGCGGTCCCACTGTCGGCGCTGCTGACGTCGCACTGGACGGCAATGCCGCCGATCTCGGCCGCGACCTTGGCCGCGCGATCGATGCCGACGTCGAAGATCGCGACGCGGGCGCCCTTGGCGGCCAGCGCGCGTGCCGTTGCCTCGCCGAGACCGGAGCCGCCGCCGGTAACGATCGCGATCTGGCCGTTCGGGTTCATGGCGTCATCCTTCAATCTCAGGAACAGTGGGACGGATCAGGCGCCAGATCGACGGGGAAGGTCAAGCCGTCACCTAGACGTGCTCGCCGACCCTGGCCTGGCTGGCATGGCAGACCTCGCCCGAGAGCCTGGCAACCGCGCCCGGCGCTATCTCGTGCGACAGCAGCCGGTCGAGATCGACAGGGCGAGGCATCGAAATCTGGCCGCGCGGGATCCGTTTGAAGCCGAGCGGCCCATAGTAGGGTTCGTCCCCGACCAGCATGACCGCGGGCGCACCGGTTTTGGCGGCGGCCTCCAGCGCGATTGCCACCAGCCGGCGGCCAATGCCGAGATTCTTGAAGGCCGGCCGCACCGCGAGCGGCCCGAGCATCAGCGCGCGACCGGCGCCGGCGGCGATGCGGGTCATGCGCACCGAGGCGACGACAATGTCGCCATCGACGGCGACAAAGGACAGCGAGCGTTCGTGCCCTCCGGCTTCGCGGATCTTGTAGGCGGCCAGCACAAAGCGGCCCGGCCCGAAGGCTTCGTCGTTGATGGCTTCGATCTGGAGGTCATGCGCCGGGGTTTCCGGCAGGTATTTCACGTCGGCAAGGCTCATGGTCTTTGCGTTCCGGTAAGGAGGAAAGGTTGCTGCAAACGGCAGCATTCGCCAGTCAGCGCTTCATCAAGCGCGGGCGCCCTTTCGTCGTCGGTCAAACCGGATCAAAGCAAAATCGAACATGCGGATTGTCCGCTAGCATCAATTTTCGGCCGCTGCAATCGGCCGTTTTTGTCCGTCGTTTCGGCCAAGTCACGGTCTGTTCAGCACCTGACGTCTTCGACAGGCCAATCTTGCGCCTAAATTACGCCAATAGGACGCAAGGAGATTTGCATGGGATTGCTGGTCGACGGCAGGTGGCAGGATCGCTGGTATGATACGGCGGATAACGGTGGCAGGTTCGTACGGGCGCAGTCACAATGGCGCGACTGGATCACCGTTGACGGGGCGCCGGTCGAAGGCCGAACGCGCGGCTTCAAGGCCGAGCCCGGCCGCTATCATCTCTACGTCTCGCTTGCCTGTCCGTGGGCGCACCGGACGTTGATCTTTCGTGCGCTGAAGAAGCTGGATGGCATCATATCGGTGTCGGTGGTGCATCATTTCATGGGCGCCAACGGCTGGACGTTTTTGGCTGAGGATGGCGCTACCGGCGATACGCTTTACGGCCTCGACTTCCTGCACCAGATCTATGCCAAGGCCGATCCCGCTTATTCGGGCCGGGTGACGGTGCCGGTGCTGTGGGACAAGAAGGAACAGACCATCGTCTCCAACGAATCTTCCGAGATCATCCGCATGCTGAATTCGGCTTTCGACCAATGGGGCGATGCCAGCCTCGACTTCTATCCGCAGGCGCTGCGCGGCGAGATCGACAAGATCAACGCGCTGGTCTATCCCGCCATCAACAACGGCGTCTATCGCGCCGGCTTCGCCACCACGCAGGCCGCCTATGAGGAAGCGTTCGGCGAATTGTTCGCGGCGTTGGATACGCTGGAGGAGCGGCTGTCAAAACAGCGCTATCTCGTCGGCAGCCGCATCACTGAGGCCGACTGGCGGCTGTTCACCACTTTGGTGCGCTTCGACCCGGTCTATGTCGGCCATTTCAAATGCAATCTGCGCCGCATCGCCGACTACCCGAACCTGTCCAATTATTTGCGCGATCTCTATCAGGTGCCTGGCGTGGCTGGGACCGTGAACCTGCATCACATCAAGGCACATTACTACGGCAGCCACGAGACGATCAATCCGACGCGGATCGTGCCTGTCGGGCCTAAACTGGACTATGGCGCTCGGCATGACCGGGCGCGGCTCAGCAGGGCGGCGGCCTGATCTACCAGTAGGGCGAGGGCTGCTCGCCGCCAAAAACCTCGGCGATCCGGCGCAGCGTCGCCGGCGTCGTTTTCTCGGGCAAGCGGTCGAGCGGGAAGAAGCCGGCTTCGGCGATCTCGTGGTCCGGGAGTTTTGGTGCCGTCTGGCCGAAGCGCTCGATCACGTAGAAGCCTACATGGTCACGCCGGCTGGCGCGGCGGTTGAAATGCATCGATTTGAACACCGGCGGGGCGGTCAGCGCGATGTTGCCTTCCTCGGCCAGTTCACGTGCCAGCGCCTCGGCAAGCGTCTCGCCGACTTCGACACCGCCGCCGGGAAGCTGCCAGCCCGGCACATAGGTGTGGCGGATGAGGAAGACGGAATTGGATGCCGTGTCGTGGATCAGGCCGCGCACTCCAAGCGTCATCGGCCGCCGCAGCACGAAATAGAGATGGAACAGCCTGGCCCTCAGACCCGCCCAGCCGGCTTGGCGGAAGGCATCTTCAGGCTTCACCATCAGGCGCGAAACCGTGGCTGGAAAGCCAAGCGCGGGTCGCCTATGAAGGAGAAATGTTCAGGCTCGCGCATATTTCCGATGTCCATCTGGGGCCGCTTCCCGATGTATCCTATCGCGATCTCGCCTCCAAGCGCGTGCTCGGCTACGTCAACTGGCAGCGCAACCGCCGCCGCCATATGCATGACGCCGTCATCGACACGATCGTCGCCGACATCAAGGCGAACACGCCTAATCACCTCGCCGTCACCGGCGACCTGGTCAATCTGGCGCTCGACGGCGAGATCGAGATGGCCAGGCACTGGCTGGAGACGCTGGGACCGCCGCATGATGTTTCGGTCGTTCCGGGCAACCACGACGCCTATGTGCCCGGCGCGTTCGATAAGGCCTGCCGATCCTGGGCAGCGTGGATGAGCGGTGACGGCGTCGACACGCCGGTCGACCGCAACGCGTTCCCCTATCTGCGCGTGCGCGGCAATGTCGCGCTGATCGGCGTCTCGACGGCACGCGCCACGGCGCCCTTCATGGCCAACGGCTTCTTCATGGAAGGCCAGGCGGAGCGGCTCGGCGAGCTGCTCGATGCCACGGCCCGGCAGGGGCTGTTTCGCGTCATCATGATCCACCATCCGCCGGTGCGCGGCGCGGTCCCTCAGCACAAGCGGCTGTTCGGCATTGCCCGCTTTCACAAGATCATGCGTCGCCATGGCGCCGAACTTGTCCTGCACGGCCATTCGCATCTGCCGTCGCTGTTCTTCATCGGCGGTCGAGGCGTCAGGATCCCAGCAGTCGGCGTTGCTGCCGCAGGCCAGGCACCGGGCGGCAACAACCCGGCGGCGCAGTATAATCTGTTCGACATCGACGGTGAAAAGGGCAATTGGCGGATCCGGCTGACGCGGCGCGGCCTGACCGGGCCGTCGATACCGCCATCCGACCTGCAAACGCTGGAGCTTGGCACGGAGGCCGGAGCCGCTATGGCCGCAAGCTGAGGCTCATGGCGACGATACGGTCCCAGAACAAGACGACCGACACCACAAGGCCGACCAGTGCGCCGGCGGCGACCAGGCCAAGCCCGGAGACAAAGGCCGACCAGCCCTTGCTGCGCGTCATCGCGCGCAGTGGCGGTTCGGCTTCCGGGACATCGGCGCGTTTCATGCCGGCGATAGCCGGCTCGACCCCCCCTTCCATCATCCTCTGACGCTCGACGATGCGCTCGGCGACATAGCGCGTCACGGAATCGGCAACCGGCTTCATCTCAGTCGATTCGGCAAGCACCACCCGGCCGATGCGGGTGTCCTTGAGGAAGCGATAGGTGCGGCGGTCGCGTCCCATGGCAACATGGCTGACGGCGTCGATCCACAGGCGCGGCTGCAAGCCTGACGAGACGACAAAGTCGAAATTGTCCATGTCGGCCGGAACATCGGCAAAAACCGGCGCCAGCTCGGCGGCGAGCAGATCGAGGCGCATGCGATGCGCCTCGCGCATATCGACGACGACGTCGTCACGGTCGGCGAAGGCATTTTTCACATCACGGATGGCATCGGACAGTTTCTTCGACTGATCGATGGTCTTCTCGCCTGCTTCCTTCATCGGCGTCTGCCTCGCGGGTTTGGTTAACATGGCGTTAACACGGCCGCCGGCAAAATGCACTGGCGAGATGGACGGGATCGAGGCGCGCACGAAGGTTGTTGTGCGCGAAAAAAGGTCAGCTGGCCGCCGCGGCGAATTTCTGGCGATGCGGCCTGGCGCGGCGGTTGGTGTTGCGGCGAATGATCTCGGCCACGAGGTCGGGGGCTTCCTCGGCCAGCATATGGCCGGCCTCCAGCACATGGTGCACGTGAAAATGCGCCGGCAGATCATCCGCCTGGGTAAAGGGCAGCACCGCGTCGTCGGTTCCCCACGCCACCATCACCGGCATGTTCAGCCCGTCGAGACGATCGTGCGGGATGACGCCTTGGCGATCATCCATGGTCATTGCGGCCGCGATCTCGACGAGTTTTTCCAGCTGGCCGGGTCGCCGGCGCATTTCCCAGAGGCTGTCCATGGTGTGATCGAGCGGCCGGGCTGATGGCCCCGACATGGCGGCGAGGCAGGACCGGATCTCGGACCGATCCTGTGCACCGGCATAGCGGCGCAACAATGGTCCGTTGATCTCCGGGCCAATGCCGCCCGGCGCCAGAAGCGTCAGCGAGGCGATTTTGTCGGGCTCGGCCAACGCCATCAGCGTTGCCACCGCACCGCCCATAGAGTGGCCCACGAGATGAACGCGCCTCAGGCGACGCTCCGTGAGATCGGCGAGCACGGCCCTTGCCGCCACCTTGGCTGGACCTGCGGCGGGAAAATCGAGCGACAGCCCATGCCCCGGCAGATCATAGGCCAGCGTGTGCGTGGCAGGCGCCATCGAGGAAATCACCTCGCGCCAGATATCGTGGCAACCACCGAAACCATGCATCAGGACAATGGCCTTCGAGCCAACGCCCTGTTCGGCGGCAAAAAGCGATGCGGTCATGAAAACTGTTTTTTGTTATTGCAAGAATGCGCGACACCAAGTGTGGCTGAATTGCGCCTAGTGTACAGCGATGGCCAGTAAAATTTTCGCGATTTGTACGGTTCCGGACAGACCTCGGCGACCAGCCGGCAGTGGCGATCGGAGCACGGGAAATCCACTGGAACGTGGCCCCCGTTCCGCGGATGTCGATTGGTGTCAGCTTGGGTTGCCGAGCCCGGCTGCGCGCAGCGCCTGGACCAGCCGGTCGGTCAGGTCAGCCGGATATTTCCGCTCGACAAAGGTCGCGCGCGGATCGGCGGCAAATTTAGGGAACTCGGTGTTCAGTTGGTTCAACAACGCGCTCACCAGATGATCCTGTCCGGCGGCCTTGGCGCCGATCAGCCGCGCCGCCAGATAGTGCGATTTCGTTGCCGTCGTTCTCAATGCCATGCTGGCCGCGATGGCTTTGTTCATGTCGCCGAGCATGAACTCACCAACGAACACCCCGTAGTCCCACCATGTCGAGTGCCCGCTGAAGGTCTCCGCCGCATGGTCAAGGATCGGCGTTCCCTCCGCATATCGGCCGGCGAAGATCAGCCCGTAGCCGTAGGCGGCGGCCATACCGAGGTCGTAGGGATTGAGTTCGTAGGCCTTGCGCATCCAGCGGATCGCTTCGTCCGTATTGCCGAGGCGCGAACTGACATAGCCGTAGGAGCGATGCGCATAAGGGCTGGTCGGCCCCATCTGCACGCCGCGATGGGCAAACTCCACGGCCTTTTCGATCGTCGCATTGGGCGGATAGGCATAATGATCGGAGACCGCTTCCAGATGCAGGGAGGCAAGTTCCGAATAGACGAGCGAGGATTTCGTGCCGCCATTGGCCAGCTTCTCGAGGCAGCGATAGGCGGCCTCATGGGTCCTGGCGTTCTGGTCGAGATAGTATTTGTCGTTGAGCAGCAGGCATTGCGTCAGACCGTTTGGCGCACCGGTCTGCTCGATATAATTGTAGATCGTGCCCGAGGCGGGAAGAGCCGAACTCAGCATGTCGGCGATACGGTCTTCGACCGCGGCAGGTGCGCTGTCGGCAGGGGTGAGATTGCGCGAAAGAAGCACCCTTCCGGACGCCATGCTTTGCAGTTCGATCGAGATGTCGCCCGCGTTCGGTCCAGGCAGGATGTCGAATATGAAGCTGGTGGCGTCGTCGGCCGGATCGGTGACGGTGTCACGGCCGATGAAGTCGATCGTATCGAAACCGCTCAGTCCGGCACGCAGCGACGCGGCGACACGGCTGGCGTCGGTGCCTTCCGCCTTGAGGCCGATATAGACTTGCGGCAGGTCGTCAGCCATTGCCGATGACGCGATGCTTCCGGTTGCGCCGGCGGTCTCGAGCGTTGCCGACATGTCGCCGCCAGCCAGCAAGGCACTGCTGCCCTGACGAAGGATCAGTACGCCCAGCATGGCGATGACCACGGCAATCGCCATCCAGAAGAAGCGGAGATGGCGCACCACCGAGGGCGCGGGCGAAGGCGACACGGAAACCAGCGACACCGCATCCGGCGCACTGGCGTCCTTGGGCCGCTCGGCTGACTCAGCGCCGTCCAGCTTGAGATCCGGCAACCTTATGGCGTTCAATTCATAGGCGGGAACATAGCCGCCGCGTGGAATGGCGATGCGGACAGGCTCGGCAACGCCCTCATTGGCAAAATAGTGCTGCAGAAGCTCGCGCAGCCTGCCTGCCTGCACCCGCACCACGGCATCGGTGGACGGATCGAAATCGCCGTCCTTGCCAAAAACATCCATGGCGATGGAGAAGCCCTTGAGCCTGTCGGCTTCGCCGGCTTGTTCACGTTCGACAAGATAACGAAGCAGCTTGCGCGCACGTTCGGATCGTCCGAACGTTTGGCTGGCAAGCAGTCGCTCCAGTGTCTCGCGCACTGCGGGGGCGGCAGGCGTGGCATGCTGCAAGTGTCGATCCTCTCGAAGTCGGCACAGGTTGAGGCGCGATCATATAGGTCCCGCACCGCCACACAAGTATACTCCCATTATGCGATCACGTACCCCACCGGATAATTCCGCGGTGGTTAATGGCCCGAAAGATCGGAACCGATCACCAGGTTGGGACGGTCCCGATCTTTGTTCCGTTCGTGCGTCAGCCGGTTTTCTTGCCAACGATACGGTTGGCGGCGGACATCACCGCTTCCAGCGAGGCGGCGACGATGTTGGTGTTGATGCCGGCGCCGAACAGCTTGCCGCCGGGATATTCCATCTCGACATAGGAAATGGCCGAGGCGTTCGAGCCACGCTGCAACGAGTGCTCGGAATAGTCGAGCACCGACATCTCGACGCCGAGATGGCGCGACAGCGCATCGACGAAGCCGTCGATAGGACCGGTGCCTGTGCCGGAGATCGTCACTTCCTTGCCATTGTCCAGGATGACCGCCTCGACGACGCGCCGGCCCTTGATTTCGGTGCTGGGATAGGTGTGGTGATCGAGGAATTTCAGCCGCGCGGCCGGCTGATCGACATAGGTCTCGAGAAAGCGCTCGTAGATGCGCCTGGCCGGCACTTCCTTGCCCTCGGCGTCGGTGATCGCCTGGATTTCCTGGCTGAATTCGATCTGCAGATTGCGCGGCAGATTGAGGCCGTAATCGGCCTGCAGCACATAGGCGATGCCGCCCTTGCCGGACTGCGAGTTGATGCGGATGATGGCTTCATAGCTGCGGCCGACATCAGCCGGATCGATCGGCAGATAGGGCACTTCCCACAGGCTCGTATTGGCCTTCTTCAGCGCCTTCATGCCCTTGTTGATGGCATCCTGGTGCGAGCCGGAGAAGGCGGTGTAGACGAGTTCGCCGACATAGGGGTGGCGCTCGGGGATCTTCAACTGGTTCGAATATTCGTAGACGTCCTTCATCCGGTTGATGTCGGAGCAGTCGATCAGGGGATCGACACCTTGCGTGTACATGTTGAGCGCCAGCGTGACGATGTCGACATTGCCGGTGCGCTCGCCATTGCCGAACAGCGTGCCTTCGACACGGTCGGCGCCGGCCATCAGCCCGAGTTCGGTGGTGGCGATGCCGGTGCCGCGGTCATTGTGCGGGTGCAGCGAGACCAGCAGGTTCTCCCGGTTGTCGAGATTGCGGCACATCCATTCGATGCGGTCGGCATAGATGTTGGGTGTCGACATCTCGACCGTCGACGGCAGGTTGACGATCAGCTTGTTGTCTGGCGTCGGCCTGACGATCTCGGCGACGGCGTTGCAGATCTCCAGCGCCACTTCGAGTTCGGTGCCGGTAAAGCTTTCCGGCGAATATTCGAAGCGAAAGCCGCCTCCGGCCTTGGCCGCCATGTCGGTGATCATCTTGGCCGCGTCGGTGGCGATGCGCTTGATGCCGCCGACGTCCTTTTCGAAGACGACGCGGCGCTGCAATTCGCTGGTCGAATTGTAGAAATGCACGATCGGGTTGGTGGCGCCCTTGAGCGCCTCGAAGGTGCGGGTGATCAGTTCGGGCCGGCACTGCACCAGCACCTGCAGCGAGACGTCGGCGGGTACGTTGCCTTGCTCGATGCACCAGCGGGCAAAGTCGAAATCGGTCTGCGAGGCCGACGGGAAGCCGATCTCGATCTCCTTGAAGCCCATGTCGAGCAGCAGGCCGAACATGCGCGCCTTGCGCTCGCGGCCCATCGGATCGATCAGCGCCTGGTTGCCGTCGCGCAGGTCGACCGAGCACCAGATCGGCGCCTTGTCGATGACCTTCGAGGGCCAGGTGCGGTCGGTGAGGCCGACGGTCGGATAGGGCTGATATTTGCGGGCCGCGTCGGACATGCCCTTGTTCTGGATGCTTCTTTCCGCATCCTTGCCGGCTACCGCGGCATCGGAACGGATCTCTTCTCGTGCGTTCATCGTCTTTTCTCCCGGCGGCTCATGGATCCACCTCAGGTGGATTGATGGCGAGCGGCGCCTTTACCAGAATTTCGTTCGCTTGATATGATTGCCAAGGAGCATGCGCTTGCGCGGCGGTTCGACCGCCGGGCGCTCCTTCAGCGAACCCGGCGATCGCCGATAAGGCCGAGAAGAAGCAGGGTCGAAGCCAGCGCGCGCACGGTCTCGCCGGAAAAACCGGCCGGACGGGAAGCGTTGGTGGCGCGCGTGTTCATGGCTGATCTCATATAGGAGCGGCTTGTGGGAGGCAAGTGGGGCCGCATTACTGGTAGGGCTCCGAACTCAGGTCAACAAAAAACCTGACGACAGCCAGTTCGGCAGTGGCGGCAGCTTTTGTGCCGGCAGCTTTTCACGATAGGAATTTTTTCTTGACTTCGTGCCCTCAGCTATGGTACATATTTGTCCATGGTGCTGATTTGCGCCAGTGACCCGCCGCGCAGGCGGGTTTTTCGTTTGATGCTCAGTCGGCCAATCGCCGCCGAAGGCTGCGACGGAACCCGTTAACCCGAGTTCGTAGCCCTGGCATGGCGGGGCGGAATCTCTAACGCGCATGCTCTTCCCCAGGCGCGGCAAATGCGCCAGACTTGGGCGTCGACGGGGTTGCGATGTCCTGTCGCCGGGAGGGGATCATCCATGAATTTCGTGTTCTTCTCGCCGCATTTTCCCGCAAATGGCGCGGATTTCTGCGACCGTTTGAAGAAGGCCGGAGCCAGGGTGCTCGGCATCGGCGACGCACCCTATGACGCACTCGACGCCAAGCTGAAGGCGGCGCTTTCGGAATATTACCGTGTCGCCGACATGGAAGACTACGATCCGGTGTTCCGGGCGATGGGGCATTTCATCCACAAATGGGGCCGCATCGACCGCTTTGAATCGCTCAACGAGCACTGGCTGGAGCTGGAAGCCAACATCCGCACCGATTTCAACATCTACGGCACCAAGCTTGATTTCGTGAAGAATCTGAAGCGCAAGAGCCGCATGCGCGCCTTCTTCCGCAAGAGCGGTGTCGACACCATAGCGCAGCGCAAATGCTCCGACCGCGCTGGGGCCATGACCTTCATCCGCCGCGTCGGCTATCCCGTGGTGGTCAAGCCCGACACCGGCTCGGGCGCCTCGAACACCTTCAAGATTTCCAACGCCAGGGAGCTCGACCAATTCTTCAGGGACAAGCCCGAGGACGTGACCTTCGTCATGGAGCAGTTCATCGAGGGGCTGGTGGTGACCTTCGACGGGCTGGTCAATCGCGACGGCGAGGTGGTGCTGGCCGCCAGCCACCGCTACGACCAGAGCGTCATGGAGGTGGTCAACAAGGATCGCCACATGAGCTACATCTGCTTTCCCAGGATCAGTCCGGCGGTCGAGGAGGCCGGCCGCAAGATCCTGAAGGCATTCGACGTACGCGAGCGCTTCTTTCACATCGAGTTGTTCGAGACCAAGGACAACCGGGTCATCGCGCTGGAGGTCAACATGCGTCCGCCCGGCGCCTGGATGACCGATGCCATCAACTATACCTTCGACATCGACGTCTATGCGGCATGGGCCGAGATGGTGGTCAGGGATGCCGCCGGCGGTCCCTACGAGGGCAAGTATTTCACCGCCTACGCTAGCCGCAAGCGACGCCTCAGCTATTTGCACAGCCATGAGGACGTGTTAGCCGCCCATGGCGACAAGATCGTCCACCATCAGGCCATCGAAGAGGTTTTCAGCCGCGCCATGGGAAATTACGCCTACCAGATGCGCTCGAAGGACGAAGCGGCGCTGCGCGAGGCGGTCGCCTACATCCACGCGGAAAAGGTGTGAGGCGATGGACATCTCCTATCACAAGAGTTTCTCGGACAAGCTCGGCCGCGACATGGAATACAAGCGCTACGGCCACGCCGGCCGGCCGGTGGTGGTGTTTCCGACCTCGCAGGGGCGCTTCTACCAGTTCGAGGATTCCGGCGGCGTAGGCGCACTGGCCGAATTCATCGACACCGGCCGCATCCAGCTGTTCACGGTCGACGGCGTCGATTCGGAATCCTTCTTCGACAAGCATGCGGACGCCGCGCACCGCATCGCCCGCCACGAGGCCTATTTCCGCTATGTGCGCGAGGAGGCGCTGCCGGAATTCCTGTCGACAGCCGAGCAAGCCAATGGCGGGCGCAAGCTGAAGCCGCTGTTCTCGGGCTGCTCGATGGGCGGCTACCACTCGTCGAACTTCGTCTTCCGCTTTCCTGAACTCGCCAGCGGCGTCATCGCGCTGTCGGGCGTCTATTCGGCCGGCGACTTTTTCGGCAAGGCGCTTGAAGGCGACATCTTCTACAATTCGCCGCTCGACTATCTGCCCGGCATCGTCGATCCGAAACTGCTTGCCCGCCTGAAGGCGCTGCGGCTGATCTTCTGCTGCGGGCAGGGCGCCTGGGAAGAGCGGATGCTGGTCGAAACACGCAAGCTGGAACAGATCCTGCGTGACAAATCCATTCCCGCCTGGGTCGATTATTGGGGCGGCGATGTCAGCCACGACTGGCCGTGGTGGCACAAGCAACTGGTCTATTTCTTCGGCCGCTGGCTGGATGAGGACCTGATGCACAGGCTTGACTGAGGTGCGTCGATATTCAGCCGGCCTGCGAACGACGGCCTGACCTGAATCTCAACACACGCACGTCCGCATTGCCGTCACGGGCAACGGCTTCAACGGCGAGGGCGACATGGCCTTCACGCTGGACGGCGATCGCATAGCGAGCCTGGTCGTCGCCTGACTATCCTTCCTGGCATGCCGCCAGAGCGATGGCCTCATGTTCCGACGCCGATCCGCGACGCAGGCCAAGGAAGACGACGATGGCGGTCATGACGGTGATTGCCGCCAGCACAATCAACAGCCTGTCGAACGCCGTCTCGTAAGCCTGGATCAGGACGGCGGCGCTGGCCATCGGCAGGTGTTGCGCCGTTGCGCCGACATTGCCCGTTACCAGCAACTGCGCCGCGGCCGCCGCATCCACAGGAGAAGCCATTCCCTGCGCGGTGAGCTGCGCGGCGTTGAAACCCGACAGGGTCGCCATGACGATCGCCAGCGCCACGCCCTCGCAGGCGACGCGGGTGGTGTTGAAGATACCGACCGCCATGCCGGCGCGCTCCCGCGGCACGACGCTGACGGCAAGCCCGTCCATCAACCCCCAGGGTAGAGCGATGCCGATGCCGATCAGCATCAGCGGCGCCACCAGCGCGCTGTCGACCGGCACGACGCGGCTCAGCCAGACAAGGCCGGCGGCGGCGACGATCAGGCCGACGCCGCAGATCGTGGCCGGAGCAACCCAGCGCGCCAGTTGGCCGGCTAGCATCGGCAGGATCAGCAACGGGGCCGAGAGACAGATCATCAATTGTCCCGCCTTGATCTCGCTCATCCCTTCGATGCCGATGAAGCGGATCGGCAACAGCACGAGCAGGACCACGAAGGCATAGGCGGGTGCCGCCGCCAGGAACTGGACGCCGACGAAGCGCGGATAGGCAAACAGCGTGAGATCCAGCATCGGCCGGCGCACGCGTCGCTCAACAATGACGAAGGCGACAAAGAAGATGGCCGCCGCGGCGAGAAGCGTGATGACTAGAGGATTGCTCCAACCGCTCTGCGGGGCCTGGAGCACGCCATAGGTCAGCGACGCCAGCGCGATCGTGAAGGTGCCGGCTCCCGCCCAGTCGACGCCTGTCGCATCCGGGTCGCGCGATTCCTTGACGGTACGCAGGCCGAGCATTGCGGCGGCAATCGCGAGTGCCGCAACCAGAAGAAAGATCGACCGCCAGCCGAAGGCATCGATGAGCAGGCCGGAGGCGATCGGGCCGAACGCGAGGCCGATGCCGAAACTGGTGCCGAGGAAACTGAAGGCACGCAGCCGCAAGTGCCCTTCGAATTCCTGGGCGAGCGCGGACGCACCGCCGGCAAAGGCGGCGGCGCTGCCGATCCCTTGCACGGCTCTCAGCACATCCAGCCAGACGATGTCAGGTGCGAACATCGAGCCCAGCGTGGCGAGGACATAGAGGCCGAGGCCGGCGAGGAAGATCCGCTTGCGGCCATGGTTGTCGGCCAGCGCGCCTGATGCCATCAGGCTGGCGCCGAAGGTCAGCATGAAGGCATTGGTCACCCAGTTGAGCTCGATCGGGCTGCCGCCGAGATCGGCCGCGATGCGGGACAGGGCGACCGCCGGTCCGGTGAAGGTCAAAGGCATCGTCATCGCGGCAAGGCATACCGACAAGAGCACGAGCCATCTCTCGGCCGAGCCGGTTCTGGTCTTCAAAGTCATGGGTTTTTCCTATCTGAAGCAGGATCTGTCGGCAGGTCGCGCGGTCGCGGCGCCGGTCACCGACAAGATAGGTCGACGACATTTCCGGCGAAATAGTATTAGATCTCCAGTCATACCGGAATGAAACGCTCGAATGGAATGATGCAATGGATCGTCTCAGCGGCCTGATGGCCTTCGCACGCACGGCTGAGCTTGGCAGTTTCGTTGCCGCCGGCCAGGCGCTCGGCATTTCTGCTTCCGCCGTCGGCAAGAGCGTCGCAAGGCTCGAACAGGAGCTTGGTGTACGGCTCCTGCAACGCAGCACGCGGCGCATCGGTTTGACGGAAGAGGGCAGGCTGTTCAACGAGCGGGTGCGGCGCATTCTCGACGACATCGACGATGCCGAGGCGATGCTGTCGCGGACACGGGAGACGCCGCGTGGGCGGCTGCGCGTCTCGACCCCGATCGTCACCTATCATCTGTTGTTGCCGGTGCTGTCGGAGTTCATGGCCCGCTATCCCGAGATCGAACTCGACATCGATTTCAACGATCGGATCGTCGACGTGATCGACGAGGGTATCGATGTCGCGATCCGCAGCGGCGAGCTGCCGGATTCACGGCTGGTATCGAGACCCGTTGCGCCCTTTCGCATGCTGCTGTGTGCGGCGCCCTCCTACCTCGACCGCCATGGCACACCCGGCGAACCGGCGGATCTCATCAGGCATTTCGGCATAAACTTCCGCTTCCTCAACAGCGGCAGGCTGCTGGAATGGCCATTCATTACCGGAAGCGCTGAACCGCAGATCCGCTCGATGCTGACCTGCAACAACATGGAGGCGTTGAAAGGCGCCACACTCGCCGGCCTCGGCATCGCCTGCATGCCGGATTTCCTGGTGCGCGAGGCGCTGCACGAAGACAGGCTGCGCACCGTCCTCGACGATCATGTCGACGGCCGTGGCCAGTTCCGGATGCTGTGGCCCTCCAATCGCCATTTGTCGCCCAAAGTGCGCGTCTTCGTCGATTTCCTTCCCGAGCGCCTTGCAGCGGCGCCAAGCGGTTCGTCGGAGAAAATATGACTTTTATTATCATGTTTCTATGGAAATGCCGAAGCGGCTGTGGCATGCCGCTGATCGCGAGGACGCCCCGCGGCGACTTGCCCCGAACCGTTTCGAAGGACTTGAGCGATGGACCAACTGAGCGCGCAAACCCGGATCAGCGATGAGGCAACCAGGTCGGCGATAGAGCGGCTGCGCGCCGAACACGGCGAATTCGAGATCGAAACCGGCGTCGCCGATCGTTGGGAGCTTCGCCTGCATTATGGCTCGCTGATCGCCATGCTCAAGGATGACGGCATGCTGATCCGTGTCGCGGCGACAGACGAGACTTGCCTGTCCTACATGAAGATGACGGTCGCCGGCCATGTCGCCGAACATCTTGGCACGGCCAGCGGACTGCGCTGGCAAGGCGACGGCAGCGATGCCGGCACGCCGGTTTTCTTCCGCGAGATCACGGTAATGGCGTCGACGCGGATCTCGGCGCATATGCAGCGCCTGCGCTTCGCCGGCAGTGATCTCGGCCGGTTTACCCATGGCGGCCTGCATATGCGGCTGCTGTTGCCGCCGGCTGGGCGGCGGCCCGTCTGGCCGTCGATGGGTGCCGACGGGCTGCTTGTCTGGCCTTCGGGCGACGATGCTCTAACCGTGCGGGTCTACACGATCCGGGCGGTGGATGCCGCAAGCGGCTGGCTCGATGTCGATTTCGTGCTGCACACCGGCCAGAACACGCCCGCCGCCACCTTCGCGCAAAACGCGCGAGCTGGAGACGTCATCGGCATGATCGGACCCGGCGGCGGCGACGCCCCGGTGGCGCAGACCTTGCTTCTGCTCGGCGACGACACCGCACTGCCCGCCATTGGCAGGATTCTTGAGCATCTGCCGCCGTCAACCCGCGCCGAGGCACTCATCGAGGTCGATGGCCCGGATGACCGGATCGCGCTGGCGCAAGGCGGCAATATCGATATCACCTGGCTTTACCGGCACGGCCGCGAGGCCGGCACCGCGGGTCTGTTGCCGGCCGCCTTGCTGGAGCGCAGTCATATGGCGCTTGCCGACGGCCTGTACGTCTGGGCCGGATGCGAATTCGGCGATTTCCGGGAGATACGCAAGATCGTGCGCAAGCAATGGAGCCTGTCGCGCGACCGTCATCTGGTCACCGCCTACTGGCGCCGGGACGCGCAGGGCGAGGGCGGCGAGGACTAGTCGCCACCCTCCTGAAACGGCGTTCCATCAGAAGCGATAACGCAGGCTGGCGAACAATGAGCGGCCCTCGTCGCGGTAACAATAGCCGGCGGAGCAGATGGTCTTCTGGTTGTCGAACAGGTTCTTGGCGTTGACCTGCAGCTTGACGCCTTCCAGCTTCGGATTGCGGTAGCCGAAATCATAGGAGAGCGAGGCGTCGACGAAGGCGCGGGCGCTGTTCTTGAATGTGTTGGTGTCGTCGCCATAGCTCGAACCGGCGACGCGCACGCCCGTGCCCAGCCCCAGCCCTTCCAGCGTGCCATTCTCGAACTGATAGTGGCCCCACAGCGACAGGATGTGGTTCGGCGTCGCTGATAGCTCCTTGCCATCGGTTCCTTCGGCGCCCTGCTCGATCCTGACGCGAAGATACGTATAGGAAGCGATGAAGCTGAAGCCGTTGTCGAGCGAGGCATTGGCTTCCAGTTCAACGCCACGCGAGTTCAGGTCGAGCTGGCGCTGCTTGTTGATGCCGGTCGAGGCGTCGAAGACGACGCCGTCCTTCTGGTCGATGTCGAACAGCGCGGCGCTGACGGTCGCATTGTAATTCGGGATCTCGTATTTGACGCCGATCTCCCTCTGCGTGGCGATGGTCGGGCGGGCGACGCGGCCGACGGGGCTGGTAACGTCGTCATAGACGAAACCGATGTTGGGCGAGAACGAGGTCGAATAATTGACATAGGGCGTGATGCCCCATTCGGTCTGGTAGGACAGGCCGAGACGGCCGGAAAAGGCGCTGTCCTTCTGCTTCGACGTGCTGTAGTCGGCCGCGGTGGAGGTCGTGTCGACCCAGTCGTAGCGGCCGCTGGTGAACAGGGTGAAGTCGTTCCACTCCATCTGGTCGTGCAGATAGACGCCGAGCTGGTTCATCTGCTGGCCGCCGGAGTGGGGAACCGGCATCGCCTTGATGTCGTCGACCGAGACATAGGACAGACCGCTGGCGGCATCATAGTCCGACCAGGCATAGTCGACGCCGCCGACGGCGATGTGCCTGACCGCGCCGGTGTCGAACTCGAACTGCGCCATGTTGTCGACGACGAAGTTCTTCATGGTCTCGGTGTAGTGGCCCCAGTAGCGCTTCAGGTCGGCACCGTCCGGATAGTGGCCGCTGTATTCGATGTCGCTGTCGACGGCGTTGTAGCGCAGGTTCTGGCGCACCGTCAGCACATCGCTGAAACGATGCTCGAACTCGTAGCCGATGCGGCCCTGGGTCTGGTCGAAATCGTTCCAGGCCGGATCGCCCTCATAGACGTCGGACAGCACGCCATAGCCTGAATTGTAGAAGGCGGCCGTGCCACCGGCGACCGATTTCGAATATTCGCCAAGAATGGTGAGCTTGGTGTCCTCGTCCGGCTTGAAAGTGACGGCCGGCGCCAGATACATCTTGTCGTCGGAATAGCCCGACAATTCGGTATCGCTTTTGCGGCCGAGGCTGGTGAAGCGATAGAGGATTGTGCCGTCCTCGTTCACGGGCCCGGAAGCGTCAAGGGCTGCCTGAAACCGGTTGTGCTCGCCGGCGAGCAGTTCGATCTCTCGGTAGGGCTCATCCTTGGGGCGCTTGGTGACGACGTTGACGATGCCGCCGGGACCGCTGACGCCGTAGAGCGACGATGCCGGGCCTTTCAGGATGGTGACACCCTCGATGCCGTAGGGCTCTGTCCTGAACCAGGCCGAGGGGCCGTTGTACTGGCGCAGCCCATCGCGGAACATGCCGTTGTAGAAGGCCTGGAAGCCGCGCAGGAAAAACGCGTCGTAGCGGGTGTCGAAGCCGAAACTGTTGGGATTGGCGCTGGCCGTGTAGCCGAGCGTTTCGTTCAGGGTGCGCGGCTTCTGGTCCTCGATCTGCTTCTGCGTCACCACCGAAATGGCCTGCGGAATCCTGGCGAGCGGCGTGTCGGTCTTGGTGCCGATGCGGTCCTTCTTGGCGACATAGCCATCCTGCTTCAGGATTTCGTTGCTCTGCGCGGTGACCTCGATGTTGCCGAGCATGCTGGACGTTTCGCTGTCCTGCGCATGTGCAGCGCCTGACTGGCCAAGCATTGCCGCACTGCCCAGCAATGAGATCCCCAGGCGCCATGTCGTCAGCCTTGTTCGCATCAACTCGTCTCCACCGTCTCATGCTTGATTGCGTCCCCGCGTTCTCAAATATGAGTATGTGAGTCAAGTATTTTTTCCCCGCGACGGCCCAAGCTGGCATGGGCCGTTGCAGAGCGGCATCGCTGATAGATTCGACTGAACGATTTTGAGCTTCTGGGGCGGCGGCTTTGCCTACTGCCTGACGCTTCTCGCCACCAGCCGCGCGACGCTCGGGCCGACCAGCAGCACGATCAGGAAGCGTGCCGATTGCAGCGCCATGACAAACGAGATGTCGACGTTCTGCGCGGCGGCGGCGATGATGGCGATGCTGTCCATGCCGCCGGGGCTGGTCGCCAGATAGGCGGTCAGCGGATCGATGCCCAAGAGATGGCTGATCATGAAGGCAAGGCCGCCGCAAAAGGCGATCAGCGCCACGATCGAGGCGATGATCTGCGGCAGAGCGCGCGTCGCATGGCGCAGGATCGGCCTGGTGAAGTTCAGGCCGATCGACCAACCGACCATCGCGTAACTCACAGCGAGCAGCCATGGCGGCAATTGCATCTCCACGCCCAAGCCGAGATGGACGACAGTGCCGAAGATGAAGGTGCCGAGGAAGAAGGGCGAGGGCAGCCGGCAAAGCTTTCCCGATAGGCCGCCGACAAGCGCGATGCCGATGGTGGCGGCGAAGGCTTGGGCATCGATCGGCGGAAACCAGATGATGGCGGGGATTTCGATGCCCGATGTGTCGACCCACATCTTGGCAACGAGTGCTGCCGTCATCGAGACGAAGATGACGCGCAGATATTGCATGAAGGCGACGAGACGCTGGTCGGCGCCGAAGGCACCGGCCATCAGCACCATGGCGGTGGCCGCACCCGGCGACGAGCCCCAGACGGCGGTGGTGCCTGGCAGGATGCGCCAGCGGCTGATCAGCCAGCCGAGCAGGCTGGAGGCGGTGACGGTCGCCACCACGACGCCGAGAAACAGCGGCCATTCCCGGTAGAAGACCGGAAAGATGTCGGCCGAGATCGACGCGGCGACGAGGCAGCCGACGATCGCCTGGGCGGCGCCGAACGCAAGGCGCGGCACGCGCACCGTGGCGCCGTTGGTGCCGGCGACGATGGCCGCCAGCATCGGCCCGATCAGCAGCGCCGCCGGCAGGGCGGCGAGTTCCAGCGCGCCGGCGAACAGCAGGGAAACGACCAGCAGGGCCAGCCATTGCCAGAGCTTGCGCATCCGCGCCATGCGCTCGAGTGTGGGCAGGTCCGGCGATGGCTGCTCGGCTGAGGAATCCATGTTTCGGTCTTAGACTCGAACCGGGACGATGCGAACCCCGCTACGCCGAAAAAGGAAGCTGTGTGATGCGCGGCCTCTCAGTTAGCGAGAGGTATGCTGGTCAAATCTTCCGGGTAGGACCGTGGTCGCGGACGACCATAGTCCGTCCTCAGCAAACGTCTTCCACTGGGTGTCGAGTGATCGTTTCACGCGTTGGCGCCGAACAGTTGCTCGACCTCTCCGTCACCCATGCGATCGAAATCGTCGGGGACGGAAAACTGGCCGGCCATAAAACCGATCCGTCGCGCCTGCGCCGATGCAGGCTGGTCGATCGGCACGACTTTGACCAATGGTTTGCCCGCCTTGGCGATGATGAACGGCTCACCTTTGGCGGCCTGGTCAACGAGACGTGAAAGATTGGCCTTTGCATTGTGAATGTTCACGGTCTGCATCGCAGTTGGCTCCGTTGGCATGGCGCCGTCTGTCCTGGTCAGCCAGTCTTCCCGTCGGCCAGGCCGAAGCCGCCAACGGGGTGGGTCTCGACCTGGAATTCAAAACCGGCGATGAACGGTCGCGCCTTGGCGATCGTCGCCTGGACTTCCGGAAGCTGCAGCGACGCCTTGTGGCTTTCGGCGTCGATCCACACTTCGGTCACCCAGATCGCATCGGCATCCGCGGGGTCGCGGGCGATGATGTAGTTCAGGCAACCCGGCAGGGCGCCGGTGCTGGCACGCAGGAGGTCGATGACCGCGTCGCGCTGGCCGCGTGCCGCCCGCATCTTGCCGATCAGTCCGTACATTCCGTTGTCTCCCTTTGAGGTTTTCGACAAGAACATGCAGATCGCCAGTATGCCGATAGCCGCTCAAGGCATCAACTGGCCGCCATTCACCTCGATCACCTGGCCGGTGATGTAGCCGCTCAAAAGATCGGAAGACAGGAACAGATAGGCGCCGACGCAATCCTGCGCCGTGCCGGCACGTCCCTGCGGAATGGTGGCGATCATGCCCTTCATCTGCTCGTCGGTCGAATAGCGCTCGTGGAACGGCGTGAGAATGGTGCCGGGCGCCACCGCGTTGACGCGGATGCCGAAGCCGATGAGCTCCTTGGCCATGCCGCGCGTCACATTGGAGACGAAAGCCTTGGCCGAGCCATAAAGTCCGGCGCCGCCGCCGGCACCATTGCGCGCGGCGATCGACGAGGTGTTGACGATGAAGCCGCCCTGTTTCTTCAGCCACGGGATCGCCTTGCGCGAGGCGGTCAGCACCGAACGCGCGTTGAGATCCATCACCGCGTCGTAATGCGCTTCGGTCTGCTCGGCATAGGGCACGCGGCCAAGCATGCCGCCGGCATTGTTGACCAGCCCGTCGAGGCGGCCGAAATACTGCGCGCTCTCCTCGACGACGTGTTCGACATCGGCGGCAACGGAGAAATCGCCCTGGACGAGAAACACCTCGCCGCCCTTGTCGGCGATCGTCAGGCCGAGCTTCTCGGCGGCGTCGCGGCTCGAGTTGTAATGCAGCGCCACCTTGCATTTCTGCGCGGCATAAGCCAGCGCGAGCGCTGCGCCGATGCCGGTCGACGCACCGGTGACCAGCACCGCCTTGCCGGCAAGATCGGGTATGCTGAGCGTGGTGGTGGCTGGCACTGTTCTTCCTCCGGGATTTCGGCCCGTCCTTCGTAGGCCCTTGCCACCCCGGTGTTCAAGCCTCAGGGGCGCAGATAGGCGTAGCCCTGGCCTTGCAGTTCGGCGAGCTTGACGACGCCGCCCTTGTCGGCGGCATGGAAACCGGCGAGCAGGTCGGCGAGTGAAATATCCATGCCTTGCATGGTGTTGGCGCAGGCATGGGATTCCAGCCCCTGCTGCACCAGGCCGGCGAAGCGCCCGGAAATCGCGGCCGATATGCCTTTCGACTTGAAGGCCGCCAAGGCAGGACCTTGCACGACCAGCACGATGTCGACATTGCCGCCGGTACCGTCATAGTGGTTCTTGATGTTGCCGAGCACGAAGTTGACCTTGTCGACGTCGCTCAAGTGATAGGCGACCTTTTGCCGGGCCGGCTCCGTTACCGCTGCGGCCTGCACCGCCCGCAGGCCAAGAAGCGTTCCGGTTCCGGCAACAACCGCGCGGAACATTTCGCGCCGGCGCATGGCATCCTCCTCGGCTTGGCGGCCCACCGCGAATTGCGTGGCTGCGGCCGCAATACTAGCATAAATTGACGTGGCGTCCTGTCGATGCGGAGGAGAGATCACATGGCGTTCGGGGTAGGGGAATGGAAGACAGTCGCCGGCGCCGGGTTTGGCGCGGCGCTGCTTGCCACTCTTGCCGGCTCGGCCTTCGCCGATGATGCACTCAAGCTCACAGAACTCAGTCCTAGCGGCACTGACGCCTGTTTCGGCCGCGTCTATGATGCAGCGCATCTAAAGGCGCACCCGAAGCAGAAGGTGGCGCGGATCTTCTTCTACTACGGCCATGATCCGGTCAGCCGGCCGAATGAAGAGCCGACCGTGAATTCCGACACATCCTACAATGCCTTCATCGCCACCTCCGTGCGCGGGGCCAAGGCGCCGGAATGGGCCGGCGGCTGGTGCAATCATGCGTCGGAGGACGGCAAGGCAGGCGCCATCCATTGCGGTATGGAGTGCGACCGGACGCTTGCGTCGCTGAAAGTCGACGACAAGGGCCGGCTGTTCCTCTCGGAGCTGCAGCCCGACATCTATCTCGATGCCGATTCGGAAGAGGAGTTGGGCGCAGCGGAATATGACAGGCAGGCGCTGGGTTCGGAGGACGATAATTTCCGCCTCGACCCAATGCCGGCCGCGACCTGCAAGGCGGAGTTCGCGCGCATCGATCCAGTCGACCCCGCGCTTGGGCCGCCTCTGCGCGAACGGCTGAAGCCGGACCAGGCGTTCTGCTATGGGCGCGACTACGATGCAGCGCATCTCGGCTCGCACCCCGATCAACTGACGCAATCGATCCGGGTTTTCCGCGGCCCGGTCGAACTGGCGTCGTTTGCGTCAGGGAGCGATGCCGGCAACTGGCCTGATGGCGCCGACATTGCCATCTCGGTTACCACGCGGCAGAAATCGGCGAAGATCACGCAGACCTATTCCTGCCAGGGCGAGGCCGACCAGTGGCGCTGCGCGGCAAGTTCGAAGATGAGCGACTTCTCCTGCGACATCGCGCAGAAGGAGATTTTCCTCAAGCGCGGCGCCGATGGCACGATGATGTTGGCCAACCCCAACAGCGCACTCGCGATCGTCGATCTGTGCTCGAAGGCCGCCGACGGCAAGACCAAATCCGACGACAAGGTCTATCGGCTGCAGCCAATGCCGCAATCGGCCTGCGCGCCGTGAGTATCTCTGGAGGGGCGAATGGATAAGGCAAAGGTCTTTTGGTCTGGCCGATCGCAAGCGGTACGCTTGCCCAAGGAGTTCCGTTTTGAAACAGACGAGGTATCAATCCGCCGCCAAGGCCGAACGATCATCCTCGAGCCGCTTGTGCAGGACTGGGCTTGGCTGGACGGTTTGACCGGGCCGCTTGACGACGATTTTGTCGAGGCAGCTTTGGAAGGCCGATAGAGACTGGCTCATCGGCACAGAAGTTTTCGCGGTACGCCTGTCGCTTCGTCATCCTATGGCGGAGCCAGGAGCGAAGCGACGCGGCGCAGACCCCTGGAGCTGCTCCGCAGCCCAAGGGATCCATGCCGTGACATCCGAGCGCTGCTGCGGTGCAGAATTGTGTTCCGCTGCACTTCACGGCCAAGGTCGCGGCGTGGATCCTCGGGTCTCCGCGACGGAGCTTCGCTCCTGCTTGCTCCGCCCGTGGATGACGAAGTCGAGAGGCTTCGGCTAATTTTCCAGGGTTGTGACGGGAGACCGCCTCAAGCGAACGGCACCGCCGTCGTGCCCTTGGGCAGCTTGGCCTCGTCGTCGGGCTCGACGTGGATGGTGACGCGCACCGAGGGGATCTCGGCCTTCAGGGCGTCCTCGATGCGGTCGCAGATGACATGGCTGGCGCCGACCGACATGTCGGCGTCGACGACCAGATGGAACTCGATGAAGGTGGCTCGGCCGGCGATGCGGGTCTTGAGGTCGTGTACCTCGAGCGCGCCCTTGCAATTGGCCGAGATGACGTCGCGGATGCGCATGTGCTCCTGGGTGTCGACGGCGCGGTCCATCAGGCCGTTCATCGATGAGCCGATGACATGCCAGCCCTGCCACAGGATGTTCAGCGCCACGAGGACGGCGAGCGCCGGATCGAGGATCTGCCAGCCGGTCAGGATCGCGCCGACGAGGCCGCCGAAGACGCCGATCGAGGTCACCACATCGGTCATGATGTGGTGACCGTCGACGACCAGTGCTGGTGACTTCTCGGCCCGACCGGCGCGGATCAGCGTCCAGGCCCAGAAGGCGTTGATGACCGTGGCGACGCCGTTGACGGCAAGACCTTCCCAGGGCTGTTCGAGCGGCGCCGGGGTCTGCCAGGAACGCCAGACCTCGTTGAGGATCAAAAGGGCGGCGAGCACGATCAGCACGCCTTCCAGCACCGCCGAGAAATATTCGGCCTTGTGGTGGCCGAAGGGATGGTCCTGGTCGGCCGGCTTGTAGCTGACCTGGATCGCCCAGAAGGCGGCGGCCGAGGCGATGACGTTGACGATCGATTCCAGCGCGTCCGAATAGAGCGCGACGGAGCCGGTGACGTACCAGGCGACGAGCTTCAGGCCGAGCACGATTGCGGCAATGATGATCGACCAGAAGGCAAGGTTGGCGACCTTGCGCTTCGCGGCCGCCTTGGCCGCGATCGCCATTGTGTCCTCGGTTTCGGCCATGATTGTCAGGCGGCCTTTTCCTTGGCCTTGCGCGGCAGGTGGGCGACGATGTTCTCGATGATGCGCATGCCGGCATTGTGGCCGAGCGTCATGATCGATTCCGGGTGGAACTGCACAGCGGCGATCGGCTCCTTGCGGTGCTCGAAGGCCATGATGACGCCGTCCTCGGTTTCCGCCGTGACGATGAAATCGTCGGGCAGCCGCACCGGGTCGGCAAAGATCGAATGGTAGCGGCCGACGGTGACCTCCTTGGGCAGGCCGGAGAAGATGATGCCCGGCTTGGAGACGCGGATGCGCGACGGCTTGCCGTGCATCGGCACGTGCAACTGCCTGAGTTCGCCGCCATAGGCCTCGGCCAGCGCCTGCAGGCCGAGGCAGACGCCGAAGATCGGCAGATCGCGAGCGCGCGCTCGTCTGATGGTTGCGGCGCAATCGAAGTCCTTCGGCGTGCCGGGGCCGGGCGACAGCACGACGAGGTCGGGCTTCAGCCGTTCGAACACTTCCTCCGGCACCGGCGTGCGCACGGTCGAAACATTGGCGCCGGTCTGGCGGAAATAATTGGCCAGCGTGTGGACGAAACTGTCCTCATGATCGACGAGCAGGATGTTGACACCGTCGCCGACGCGCGCGGTGGTGCGCTCGGTGCTGGCGGAATTGCCTGTCTTGGCGTCGCGGATGGAGGAGAGCATGGCGGATGCCTTCAGTTCGGTCTCGGCTTCTTCTTCCTCGGGAATGCTATCGAAGAGCAATGTGGCGCCGGCGCGCACTTCGGCAATACCGTCCTTGATGCGGATGGTGCGAAGGGTGAGGCCGGTGTTCATGTCGCCGTTGAAGTTGACCATGCCGATCGCGCCGCCATACCAGGCGCGCGGGCTCTTTTCGTTCTGTTCGATGAAGCGCATGGCCCACAGTTTCGGCGCGCCGGTGACGGTGACCGCCCAGGCATGAGACAGGAAGGCGTCGAAGGCATCCATGCCCTCACGCAGCCGGCCTTCGATGTGATCGACCGTGTGGATCAGGCGCGAATACATCTCGATCTGGCGCCGGCCGATGACGCGCACCGAACCCGGCTCGCAGACCCGCGACTTGTCGTTCCGGTCGACGTCCGAACACATGGTCAGTTCGGATTCGTCCTTCTTGGAGTTGAGCAGTTTCAGGATCTGCTCTGAGTCCGAAATGGCATCGTCGCCGCGCTTGATGGTGCCCGAGATCGGGCAGGTCTCGACGCGGCGGCCGTTGACGCGCACGAACATTTCGGGCGAGGCACCGATCAGATATTCGCCTTCGCCCAGATTGATGAAGAAGGAATAGGGCGAGGGGTTGATCGACTTCAGCTTGCGCGAAATCTCGGATGGCTGCGTCTCGCAGCGCTCGTAGAACATCTGGCCGGGGACGACCTCGAACAGGTCGCCGCGCTTGAACGAATCCATCGCCTTGCGCACCAGATTGGCATATTCGCCAGGTTCATGGTCGCCGCGGGGCGGGATCCGGTCGGGGCTCTTGAACGGCTCGGCGATTTCGTCGCGCGGCAGCCCCTCCGTCGAGAACCCGTCGCCGGCATAGTCGTAGCGGTCGGTCCAGGCCTTGGCTGAATAATGGTCGACGACGAGGATCTCGTCGGGCAGGAACAGCACCAGGTCGCGCTGGCTTAGCTTGCGCTCGAGCTTGTAGTCGACCGGGTCGAACTGGAAGGCGAGATCGTAGCCGAAGGCACCGTAGAGGCCGAGATTGGCGTCTTCCTCGGTCTTGAATAGAGCGGTGATGGCACGCAGCAAGGTGAAGACCGAAGGGACGCGGCTGCGCTCCTCCTCGGTGAAGACCCGGCCGGGCTTGGCGACGTCAAGGCGGATCAGTTTCTTCGACGTTTCGGCGATGGTCACGTCGGCCAGGTCGCCCAGCGCCTTGCCGATGACCGGTAACAGCGCCTCGCCACGGCGGTTCAGCGCCTCGATGCGCATGGCGCGGCCACGCGCCGAGATGACCAGCGGCGGGTCGATGATGGCGGTGTCCCAGCGCGTGTAGCGGCCGGGATATTCGTAGTTGGAGGAAAATACCGCACCCCGGCGCGAATTCAGGCCGTCGACGTAAGCGTCGATCGCGCCCGCATAGGGCCGGTCGTGGCGCTCGCGGGTGATGGTCACGCCACCCGCGGTCACGAAACTTTCCGCCCCGTTATCCAGAACCTTCATCGTCATTTCCGTCTCCATCAGCTTCTTTGGGGCAACGGACCCGGGAATGGCTTGGAAAAAACAAATGGCCGCCCGGACTTTCCGTTGCGGCCACCCTCTCTTTTCACGCGCACGTGTTCGAACAGGCCGCTGTCAGCAGGCCCACCACCAAATGGTCTTGGTCGAACGCATGTTCATCGCGAAATCCATAGCTGCGAAAGGGAGGATACGCAACAGGTTTGAAAAGCCTGTCCGGTGGCCGCAGCTTCTGCATCTCATGGCACATCGCCAGAGCCGACCGTGCGGCCTAGATTGTTCATCCAACAGCAGGAACATGGGAAACACCGATGACCGAGCAAATCGAGCGCGCGCGCACGTTCCATTCCCTCCACGTCAAGGGAAACCCGATCGTCCTCTACAATGCCTGGGATCCGGGCTCGGCCAAGATCGTCGAGAAAGCAGGCGCCAAGGCGATCGCCACCGGAAGCTGGCCAGTGGCGGCTGCGTTCGGATATGCCGATGGCGAGAAGATCCCGCTGGAGCTGGCACTCGACAACATCAGGCGCATTGTCGGGTCGGTCGACCTGCCGGTGACCATGGACCTCGAGGGCGGTTATGGTATCGCTCCGGAAGCCGTCGCCCATACTGTGACGCTTGCCTTGCAAGCAGGCGCCATCGGTTTCAATTTCGAAGATCAGATTGTCGGCGGCACTGGCCTGCACGACATTGCCGTGCAGGTGAAACGCATCGAGGCCGCGGCGGCCGCCGTCAGGGAATCGAGTATACCGGCTTTCCTCAACGCCCGGACCGACATCTTTCTCAAGGCCAAGCCGGATGCGCATGACAAGGCGCTGCTCGATCAGGCGATCGAACGGGCGCGGGCCTATGAAAAGGCCGGAGCGAGCGGCTTTTTCGCGCCGGGTCTTGGCGATGAGGGCCTCATCGAGGCGCTCTGTAAGGCAATCGCGTTGCCGGTCAACATCATCGCGCTGGCGCATGTGCCGCCGCGCCAGCGGCTGGCTGAACTCGGCGTCGCCCGCATCAGCCATGGCCCGGTGCCTTACCGGCAGATGGCGGAATGGCTGGAGGCCAAGGCGCGGCAGGCTATTTCGGGCTAGGCGGGTGATGCTGCATTCAACGGGTTTGGGATTGGCCGAAGCCTCGCAACTTCGTCATTCTAGGGTCTGCGCCGCGTCGCTTCGCTCCTTGCTTCGCCCTAGAATGACGAAGCTATGGAGTGCTTCGGCAAACTACGAGGCAAAGCTTCCTCAATCCTCCAGCGTTCCCGACCTGGCGTCGGCGCTCTTCCTGTCGCCGACCAGCTTGAGCAGGTCTTCGCCGGCGCGGATGATGCGGCGCGAGCGGCGGGTCAGGATGATGCCGTCCTGCGGCGCGAAGACTTCGGTACGGCCATCGGCTTCGCCCGGCGCGTGGACGATAGTGGCGAGGCGCGCGCCCCTGGCGACGCGGTCGCCGGGCTTTACATCGTAGAGCACTGCGCCTCCCCGCGGTGCGGGCATCATGTCGATGTTTTCCAGCGGAGCGACGACGCCGGTGAACGGACCGGGCGCGGGCAGGGTGGTGTCGGCGATCACGCCGCGCGCCACCAGCAGCCGGTAGAGCCCTTCGGCGTCGGAGGCGGCCAAGGCGTCGTCGACATCGAGGATGCCGCGATATTCGACCGTGGTGGCGACGCGTCGGTCGAGTTTCGCCATGTCAGCGGGAACGTTCTGGTAGGGCATGATCGAGGCGCCCTCGAACGTGCCATCGGTGTCTTCGCTCCACAGCACGACCGCATCGACGCCCATGGCGGCGGCGCAATCGGCCATTGCCGGCCATAGGCTGGTGTGGACGTAGAGATAGGCGAGGCCCTCGTCGTCGCAGTGCAGGTCGAGAACGATGTCATGGCCGAGCGATAGCTGCACCAGCCGGCTCTTCAGCCGCTGGTCGACGTTGCCAAGGCTGGTGTCGGGCAAGAGGGCGGCTTCGGGTGCGGCGAGCAGCGGAAAACCGCGGTTGAAATTGGTGCGCGTGCCCAGATGGAAGCGGCCCTGGTGCTCGCCGAAATGATACTGCGCGCGACCGATCGGGTTGGCCCAGGGCACGATGGTGAGGTTGCCCTTGATGCGGCCTTCAGCCTCCGCCTTGTTGAGTATCGGCATCAGCGCGTCGATAGCGACGACGCCCGGCAATTCACCGGCATGGAGCGCTGCCTGCAGATAGGCGGATGGGGCGGCCTTGTCCGCGCCCGCGAAGCGGAACAGCGGAAATTCGTAGGAAACGCCTTCGCTTTCGCCGGCGATGCGCTCGATCGATTTCTGCATGACTTTCTCCATCAAGAGCATGAGACATGCCCGTTTGAAGACGCCGATGTCGATTGGTCCAGCCTGCCGCGCTATAGGCGCAAGAGGTTACCCTGCGGGAGCCGGAAGAGGGATGACCGGCATGCGCCGGTCCAGCGCCTGCGACAGCACGGCAACGGTGACCGCCAACAGGGCAAGTGCTGCGCCGACCAGCGGCAAATTGGCATAGGAAACACCGGCGGAAAGGGCCACACCGCCGATCCAGGCGCCGCTGGCATTGCCGACATTGAAGGCGCCCTGGTTCAGCGTGGCGGCAAGGTTCGGTCCGTCGGAAGCCGCCTCGACGACGCGGATCTGCAACGGTGGCACGACGACGAAGATGAGCAGGCCCCAGAGGAAGACGATGCCGATGGCAACGCTTGCTATCGCTCCGAACTGCATGAAGCCGACAAACAGCAGCGCCAGCAACAGCAGGGTGCCGATGACCGTTGGCATCAGTTTCCAGTCGGCAAGCCTGCCACCGATGATGTTGCCGATGGTCATGCCGGCGCCGAACAGCAGCAGCACCCAGGTGACCGCAGAGGTGGATAGGCCGGATACGTCGGTCAAATAGGGTTTGATGTAGGTGAAAACGGTGAACAGGCTTGCGGAGGTCAGCGCCGCGATCAGCATGGCCAGCCAGACCTGCAGCTTGCCCAGCACGCGCAACTCGCCGCGCAGGCCGCCACCGCTCGGTTCGGCGACGCCGGACGGCACCAGCCAGGCGATGGCAGCGACCGAGATCAGGCCGATGCCGACCACGGCAACGAAGGTGGCGCGCCAGCCGAAGGCTTCGCCAAGCGCCGTACCGGCCGGAACGCCGAGGATGTTGGCCAGCGTCAGGCCGGCGAACATCAGCGCTATCGCGCTGGCGCGCTTGTTGCGCGGCACCAGACTGGCGGCAACGACCGAGCCGATACCGAAGAAGGCGCCATGGCCGAAGGCGGTGAAGACGCGTGCGGCCATCAGCGTCCAGTAGTTGGGCGAGATGGCGCAAAACAGATTGCCGACGACGAACAGCACGGCGAGGCCAACCAGCACGGGCTTGCGCGGTAAATGCGCGGTGGCCATCGCAACGATCGGGGCGCCGAAGACAACGCCCAGCGCATAGCCGGTGACGAGCAGGCCCGCAGAGGGGATGGACACGCCGAGATCGGCGGCGACCTCCGGCAGCAGGCCCATGATGACGAATTCGGTGGTGCCGATGCAGAAGGACGCAATGGCAAGCGCAAGGATCGGCAAGGGCATGGGGCGTCCAGGCTGAATCGGTTCAAATTGAGACTGCGCGAAGGACGCCACCGTTCGCAAGTTGCATTGCTGCATTGCAGCAATGCAGAAAAGAAGGGGGCTTTGAAATGGGTCGCCAACAGGCTGTCAGGCCAGCGGCTTCAGTTCCTGGGCAATGGTGGGCAGCAGTTCCGAGACATTCGGGTGAATGTGGACGGCACGCGCCAGCGTGTCGACGGGCGCCTTGGCGTACATCAGGTCGAGCACGCAATGCACCGCCTCGTCGCCACCGGGGCCAAGCACCGAGCAGCCGAGGATCTCCCTGGTGTCGGCATCGACCAGGATCTTCATGAAGCCTTGCGTCTCGCCCTTTTCGATGGCGCGGCCGACGCGGGTCATCGGCCGCTGGCCGACCAGTGCGCGACGGCCGGATTTCTTCACCGCGGCCTCGGTCATGCCGCAGCGGCCGAGCGGCGGGTCGATGTAGAGCGCATAGGCCTCGATGCGGTCGCTAACCTTGCGCGGGTCGTTGTCGAGCAGATTGGCGGCGACGATCTCGTAATCGTTGTAGGAGGTGTGGGTGAAGGCGCCCTTGCCGTTGCAGTCGCCCATCGCCCAGATGCCGGGCACGCTGGTGCGCAACTGGTCGTCGACGGTGACGAAGCCACGCCGATCGACCTCGACGCCGGCCTTTTCCAGGCCGAGGTCGTCGGTGTTGGGCGTCCGTCCGAGGGCCAGCAGCACATGCGATCCGACCGCCGGCGGTTTGCCGGCCGAGAAGGTCACTGCGATGCCCTTGCCCTGCTTCGCAAAGCTGATGTCGTCGGCACCTAGGTGAACGGCGATACTTTCGTTTTCGAGGATCGACAGGATGGCAGCCGAGACATCCTCGTCCTCGCGGCCGGTCAGGCGGAGGCTCTTCTCGATGACGGTGACTTCGCTGCCGAAGCGGCGGAACATCTGCGCGAATTCGAGCGAGACATAGCTGCCGCCGACGACGATGAGATGGCGTGGCAGCACGTCGAGATCCATCATCGAGGAATTGGTCAGGTAGTCGATGTCGTGGATGCCGGGCAGGTCGGGTACCGAGGCACGGCCGCCGGTGTTGAGGAAGATTTTTTCGGCGGTCAGGAGGTCGTCGCCGACGCGGACCGTGTTGGCGGATTCGAAGCGCGCATGGCCGCGATAGAGGGTGCAGCCCTTCATGCCGGCTATCCAGGTCTCGAGATTGGTGCGGGCGTCGATCGTCACCTTGTCCTTGCGCGCCTTGATCCTGGCATAGTCGACGCCGACGGGGCCGCCGAGCGTGACGCCATAGTCGGCCGCACGCCGCGCCAGGTGCGCGGCATAGGCGCTGGCGACCATGGTCTTGGTCGGCATGCAGCCGGTGTTGACGCAGGTGCCGCCGACCAGCTTGCGCTCGATCAGCGCCACGCTCATGCCGGCCGCACTCAGCCGGCCGGCCAGCGAAGGGCCGGCCTGTCCGGCGCCGATGACGATGGCGTCGAAGGCTTTTGCCGTCATGTCACCGCCGCCACGATCAGCAGGCCGCCGACGATCGCCACCGCGTCCTCTATGAAGGCGGCGGGAGGATCCTTGCCGAAGGCGGCTGCCAGCCGTCCGCGTGCTTCGGCGCCGCCCAGCGTGCCGATGACAGCGCCGATGGCGCCGGCTATCAGGCCGCCGACGGTGGCGCCGCCTGTCGCGCCGATCACCGCGCCGGTGAAAGCGCCCATGATGATGCGGGCGCCGAATTGCTGCGGCACCTTGCGGCTCGGCGTCGACGGCAGTTGGTCGGTGACCAGCTCGACGATGGCCAGGATGGTGAAGATGCCGACAGCGGCCCAGTGGCTCATGAAGCTCGCCCAGGTGCCGGCAACCGGCAGCCAGCCGAGCCAAGCGCCCCAGGCAACGGCGGCCGGTGCGGTCATGGCGCGAAGACCGGCAATGACGCCGATCAGAAGTGCGAGAATATACAGCATCGTCGATCCCCCTCGATCGCCGGGCCGGGACAGTCCGGCAAGAGCAGGCTAGCATAGGTCCGGCATTTGACCAGCGCATGACTGCGAAAAATCCGAATGGATTTGCGCGGGTGCTGCCGGGGCGCTGGCACTTTCCCGTTAACTGCAATTGTGCTTTGGCAGTGACGTCACATGGAGACATCGTCATGGCTGGAAGCGAACGCGCAAAAATGGCGGCTGGCCAATGGTACACGTGCCTCGACGACGAACTGGAGGTTTTGCGGGCGGCAGCGCGCGACGCGGTGTTCGAGCACAATTGCCTGCCGCCGCGGCAGCGCGGCGATCTCGAGCCAAGCCTGAAGGCGTTGCTCGGCAAGGCCGGTGAGGGCGTCCGCATCGAGGCGCCGTTCCACTGCGCCTATGGCTTCAACATCTTTCTCGGCGACGGCGTCTTTCTCAATGCTGGCTGCACTATCCTCGATACGGCGAGCGTGCGCATAGGCAAGGGAACGCTGCTCGGTCCCAATGTGCAGATCTACTGCGCCGAGCATCACAAGGAGGCCAGCGGGCGGCAAGCCGGACTGGAGATCGCCAGGCCGGTCGAGATCGGCGCCAATGCCTGGATCGGCGGCAGCGCGATCATCCTTGGCGGCGTCAGCATCGGCGAGGGCGCCATCGTCGGCGCGGGCGCGGTGGTGACGCGCGACGTGGCCGCGAACACAACGGTGGTCGGCAACCCGGCCCGGGCGGTCACGCGGGATTGAACGGGATCAGTGCAACAGGCCGTGCTCCATGTACTCGCTCCTGATCGGGCCGCCTGGAGAATTCGCGCCGGTATTGCGCCGGCGATGTCCTGAGCCGCGCGGCGAAATGCTGGCGCAGCGAGGTGGCGCTGCCGAAGCCGGCTTCGAACGCTACCATGTCCATCGACTTTTCCGTTGCCTCCAGCAGCCGCTGTGCCAGTTCGATCCGCTGGCCGGTCAGCCATTCGCCGAAACTGGTGCCGATCGATTTTTGAAAGCGACGGGTGAAGGTTCGCCTTGTCAGGCCGGCGGCATCGGCGACGCTGTCCAGGCTGTGCGTCTCGCCGAGCGTCGCGCGAACCGCGTCGAGGGCCTGGGTGAACCGGTCGGCGTCGGCGCTTCTTGCCACCGGATGCTCGATGAACTGCGCCTGCCCACCCTGCCGGTGCGGGGAAAGGACGATCTGGCGAGCGAGCCGCAGTGCTGCCTCCGCGCCATAGCGGGCGCGCACGATGTGGAGGCAGCAATCGAGGCCGGCGGCGACGCCGGCCGAAGTCACGACATCGCCATTGTCGACATAGAGCACCGTCGGGTCGACGACGATGTCGGGATGAAGTTTCTGCAGCTGCTCGGAATAGGCCCAGTGCGTCGCAGCCGCGCGCCCGGAAAGCAGTCCGGCAGCGGCAATGGCAAAGGTCCCAAGGCATAGGCCGACGATCAAAGCGCCGCGTTGATGAGCCCGGCGTAGCGCCTCCATCAGCAGCGGCGACGCCGGCTCGCCGAGATGATGCCAGCTTGGGATGATGACGATGTCGGCGCCGTCGAGTCCTTCGAGCCCATGCGGGGCGGCAACGGTCAAGCCGGCCTCGGTGTGGATCGGGCCGGCCTTGGCCGCGCAGATGCGGAAGTCGAAGCGCGGCAGGCCAAGCGCCGTCCTGTCCTCGCCGAACACCAGGCATGGCACGGAAAGATGGAACGGGCTGATGCCGTCGAAGGCGAGGACGGCAATGATCGGGTCGGTCATGGGTGCTTCCAGCGAGTGAGCACGGATTGTCCCAATTCTTTCGAATGATGTCAATCGGGCCACTTTCAGCGATCTGGCAACCCGCCTATCTTCGGCCCATCGCATTCAAGCCGGAAAGGAAAACACCATGTCTGACCCAGCCAACACCACGCCGCGCCGGGCGCTGATCGTCGTCGATGTGCAGAACGATTATGACGGCGGCAATCTCGCCATCCAGCATCCGCCATTCCGCGACAGCGTCGTCAATGTGGCACGGGCGATGGATGCGGCGACTGCTGCCGGCATCAAGGTGGTGGTCGTCAAGCAGATGGCGCCGGAGACATCGCCGATCTTCGCCAAGGGCAGCCATGGCGGCGAACTCCATCCCGAGATCGCCAGGCGCGAGCGCGACCACTATGTCGAGAAGAACCTGCCCTCCGCCTTCACCGGCACCGATCTGGAGGACTGGCTGCGCGCCAATGCCATCGATACGATCACGGTGGTCGGTTACATGACGCACAATTGCGACCTGTCGACCATCATCCACGCCGTGCATATGGGCTTTGCCGTCGAGTTCCTGTCCGACGCCACCGGCTCGGTGCCTTACGCCAACAGCGCCGGCTACGCCTCGGCCGAGGAGATCCACCGCGTGGTCACGATCATCCTGCAGTCGCGCTTCGCCGCCGTGCTCAAAACCGCCGAATGGGTCGAGTGCCTGAAGACCGGCGCGCTGCCGGAGCGCGACACGATCTACGGTTCCAACCAGCGGGCGCTGTCGCGCAGCGCCGCGTAGGGCTATCGGAAAACAGAAAGGGCGCCGCATCGCGGCGGCGCCCTTTTTATTGTCGAGACTTAAGGTCTCAGAACAGGCCTTCGATCTGGCCCATTTCGTTGAGGAAGATCTTCTCCGAGGACGGCGCCCTGGGCAGGCCGGGCATGGTCATGACCTCGCCACAGATGATGACGACGAAGCCGGCACCCGCCGAAAGCCTGACCTCGCGCACCGGCACGGTGTGGCCGGTCGGCGCACCGCGCAGGTTCGGGTCGGTCGAGAACGAGTACTGGGTCTTGGCCATGCATACCGGCAGGTGGCCATAGCCGGCCTGCTCCCAGGCGTGCAACTGGTCGCGCACCGACTTGTCGGCAATCGCCTCCGAGCCGCGATAGATGCGCTGAACGATGGTATTGATCTTCTCGAACAGCGGCATGGCATCGGGATAGAGCGGCGCGAACTGCGAAGCGCCGGATTCGGCCAGCGCCACCACCTTGTTGGCGAGGTCTTCGATGCCGGCCGAGCCATGGGCCCAGTGCTTGCACAGGATGGCTTCCTCACCCATCGAGGCGACATAGTCCTTCATCGCCTGGATCTCGGCGTCGGTGTCGGAATAGAAGTGATTGATGGCGACCACCGCCGGCACGCCGAACTGCCTGATGTTCTCGATGTGGCGGCCAAGGTTGGCGCAGCCCTTCTTCACCGCCTCGATGTTTTCCTTGCCGAGGTCTTCCTTCTTGACGCCGCCATTCATCTTCATGGCGCGCACGGTGGCAACGATGACCGCCGCCGCCGGCTTCAGACCGGCCTTGCGGCACTTGATGTCGAAGAACTTTTCCGCGCCAAGGTCGGCGCCGAAGCCGGCTTCGGTGACGACGTAGTCTGCCAATTTCAGCGCCGTCGTTGTGGCGACGACCGAGTTGCAGCCATGCGCGATGTTGGCGAACGGGCCGCCATGCACGAAGGCCGGGTTGTTCTCCAGCGTCTGCACCAGGTTGGGCTGCATGGCGTCCTTCAAGAGCACGGCCATGGCGCCGTCGGCCTTGAGGTCGCGGGCATAGACCGGCGACTTGTCGCGGCGATAGGCGACGATGATGTCGCCGAGGCGCTTTTCCAGGTCCTTTAGGTCGGTCGACAGGCAAAGGATCGCCATGACTTCCGAGGCGACGGTGATGTCGAAGCCGCCCTCGCGCGGAAAACCGTTGGCGACGCCGCCCAGCGAGCAGATCATCTCGCGCAGCGCACGGTCGTTCATGTCCATGACGCGGCGCCAGACGACGCGGCGGGTGTCGATGCCGAGCTCATTGCCCCAATAGATGTGGTTATCGATCAGCGCCGACAAAAGGTTATGCGCGGTGGTGATGGCGTGGAAGTCGCCGGTGAAGTGGAGGTTCATGTCCTCCATCGGCACGACCTGCGCGTAGCCGCCGCCAGCAGCACCGCCCTTGACGCCGAAATTCGGGCCGAGCGAGGCCTCGCGGATGCAGACGATCGCCTTCTTGCCGATGCGGTTCAGGCCGTCACCGAGGCCGACCGTGGTCGTGGTCTTGCCTTCGCCGGCCGGCGTCGGGTTGATGGCGGTGACGAGGATCAGCTTGCCGTCCTTGTTGCCCTTCACCGACTTGATGAACTCGGCGGAGATCTTGGCCTTGTCATGGCCATAGGGCAGCAGATGTTCGGTCGGGATGCCGATCTTCTGGCCGATCTCCTGGATCTGCTTTTTCTTGGCGCCGCGCGCGATCTCGATGTCGGACTTCACTTCGGCCATGACGGCTTTCCTCTGGATTGGACGGTGGAGGGGACGGGTTTGATGTCACTCGCAAGCAGGTTGCAACCGGGCGCGGGCATGTTCTAACCCTGTCGCTGCCGCGGCGTCAACTTGCATGCAACTATGTTTCCTCTAGAGAAAATTCCTCTGCGGACCGGCCGACCTGCCATCGGTTCTTCCTGGCTCCGTTGCCGCGCCGTATAGAAGCCAGAGGACGCGTCGCGCCGCCGTCTCAAAACAGCCGCTCAATGCACGGAATGCGACAGAGGCGACGGCGCAAATTCGCCATCGCGTGGGATGCGGCTGGCGAGCGTTACTGCGTCAGCACGTTGCTGATTTCGACCATGTTGGAGCGCACCCTGAGCACGTAGAAGCCCATTGTCGTCAGATGCGTCGGCAGGATCCAGCCGTCCTCGCGGCCATTGGCGATGATGAAGGGCTGGATGCGCAGCGCCGAGACAAACTGTGCATCCATGGTGTCCCACAGATTCTGCAGATGCTTTTCCTTGATCACGTCCTCGAAATCGGCCTGCGCGCCCTTCATCAATCCGTAATAGCCATAAAGCTGGCCATAGGCGAACCAGAAGCGGTCGTCGGCGCGGGTGTCGAACCAGCCATTGTTGTGGTTTTCGGCGCGTTCCTTGAGGATGGCCGAGGTCGAGCCGATGTCGGATGTGATGCGGTCGATATACTGTTTCAGATTGTCGGCGCGGGCGTCGAACGTCGCCTGGCAGGTGGCAAGGCGGGCGTTGAAGGAGCGTAGCATGCGCACGGCGTCGCGATAGTAGCTTGGCGTCGGCGTCTTCGGGCCGAACGGGTTCAGGCCGAAATACCAGGTCTCCTCGTCGAACTGCAGATTGCCGCGGGCATTCTGCAGATCGCTGTCGATCTGCGAGGTGGTGCGTACGCGGCCGAGATTGTCGGCGAGTTCGGTCGCGGTGCGCCGCACGGCCTGGTTGATGCCGCGCTGGAACGAAGCCTTGTTGTCCATCCACGGCGTGTTGTCCCAGTCGATGCCGAACAGGCCGAGCTTGTAGAGGATCATCGACGAGATCCAGGCATTCTGGTTGACGTTGAAGTCGGTCAGGTCGGCCGCCACCTGGGCGATGCCGGAGTTGCCGCAGGTCTTGGCCGTGTCGGTGCCGGAGCCCGCGGCGACCTGTTCGCCGGCGGAGACGTTACGCTTCTCGAAAGTGTATTTGTCAGGGTAGTTCGGGTTGAAATTGTTCCACCACTGGGTGGCGTAGAAGAAATTGGCGTAGAGGCCGATCAGCACAAGCAAAGCCAGGCCGACCGCCGCCTTGAGGATCCAGCCGCGCTGCGTGTACCAGCGCCCCGCCCACAGGAACGGCCACAGGATCACGCCGATCACAAGCCCGATGCCGCGGCCGATCCACTGGAAAATCCGGGTGAAGAAGTTCACGATCGGATCGAGCATGTCGATGTCATCCCCTCATAGCATGATGCCAAAAAGTTGCAGACTTTTCGGACAACATCATGCACCAAAACAATAAGTTAGAACGAAACTACGGTTCATTTCGTTCTAGTCAGTCAGGCCGTAGAGGCGTGTGCGAAACGCCACCTTGTCCTTCAAATATGTGGTTTTGAGAACGTCCACAACATGCGATCGCCAGGCGTTGCTGAAGCCGTCATAGTCGTTGTAGAAGCCCTGCTTGTTGAAGATGTAGCGCGAGACGAAGTCCGACGGCACGAAATCCGAGATCAGCCGGTTGGTCAGCCAGGCGTCGGGATGATCAGGCTTGGCGCGGATGACCAGAAAGCGCTGCTGCGGGAAGACATCCTCGATCTTGAGGTGGCCGAGCTGGGCGATCTCGCGCTTGGCGGCGTTGAGGAAGGGAAAGTTGCCGTCTTTGGCGATCAGGTCGGCATGGCTCTGGATCCAGGTCTGCAGCCAGACCTTGTCGACATCGGTCAGGTTGCGGTTCGGGTCGGCGTCGCGGATCAGCGCGCGCACCACCATCTCGGCGCGGTGCTCGAGATAGCCCGATGTCTCGACCCAGGAGGCACGCGGCAGCTCGATGCGGCCGGTGGCAGCGAGGAACTTGAACACCTTGTCGGCGTCGCTGATCGAGATATAGCTCACCTGCCACGGTCGCGAACGGCGGAAACCGGGAGCCGTCGGATCACTGATCACGGTCGTCATATCTGGGTCGACGAACACGTAGAGGCCGCCGAAATGGCTGGTCCAGTACGCGTTGTGGCGGAAGATCACCTGGTCTGGCACCAGCGCGTTCTCGCGGATATCACCGCAGATCTTGGCCAGTTCCACCATGCGGGTCAGCATGGCGTTGTCGCGCCAGGCATCAGGCTCCTGCTTCAGCCGGTCGACGAGCTTGCCGAGTTCGGCGGCCTTGCCCAGCACATCCTCGGCCGACAGCACCTTGAACTCGACCTGGTTGATCGACAGCAGGTCCTCGATGTCGTTGACCTTGGGAACGGAATCCTCAATCTCGCCGTAGATTACGTCCTTGATGGTCAGCGCATCGATGGCGCGCTGGTTCTTCGACATGAACTCGAACATCAGCTGCGAGGTGTTGGAGAAGGCCGTGTGCACCACCGGCAGGTCGATCTGCGATGGCGTCAGGATGATGAAACGGCGGTTGACCTCGTTGGGATCGAGATAGTCGTAGTCGTCGCATTCCTCGGCCACTTCGGGCGAGAAGCCGGTGCGGTCGATCTGGAAGCTCTTCAGTTTCGTCGGCTTCAAGCCGAATGCGGCGAGCGCCTTGTTGTAGCGCTGGATGAGGTGCGGCTCGTCGACCGTCAGCAGCCGGCCATAGATCAGCTCGTTGTCGCGTAGAAGGTCGGGTTTCTTGGTCATCTTCTTCCCTTCTCCCCGTTTACGGGGAGAAGGTGCCCGAAGGGCGGATGAGGGGCGGCGCAAACGCTCATCATCTTTCCTCTGGCGTGGCTGACGGCAGAAATTTCGCGTCGATACCGATCATTCTCTCATCCAACCGACCGTCCAGGACTGCAACAATCGTCTCCAGCACGCTCCTGCGGTCCGTGAGGACATCAGCGTGCCACACCCTCAATACCGACCAGCCGTTCCTGTTCATGGTTTCGTCCCTGTATCGATCATGAGATCGATTTGCGTGCTGGCTTCCATCGACTTCCACAACCAGATTGGCCTCTCGGCAGGCGAAATCGGCGAAGTAGGGGCCGATCGGCAGTTGGCGAATAAATTTGTGGCCATTCAATCGTCGCCCACGCAGTTCGTGCCACAGCCATTCCTCGGCATCATTCTCGACTTTTCGCAGCTGACGGGCTCTCGCTACCTTTGGCTCATTACTGCCTCGCATAGCGCTGCCCCTCATCCGCCCTTCGGGCACCTTCTCCCCGTGAACGGGGAGAAGGAAGAGGTGCCAACCTCACGCATTCCACAGCCCTTTCTTCTTCATCTCCTCCATCTCCCGCGCCGCCCGTTCGCGCAGGCGCGCGTCGCGCAGCAGCTTTTCCACCGCGGAGTCGTCGGACTTGTCGGAGTAGCGGAACTCAGAGTCGGCGTAGCGGTTGATCTCCTGCATGACCATGTCCATCGAGAACGGCCCGCGCAGTTCCTCGATCATCGCTTTCTTCTCGTCATAGCCCTTGTGCATGAAGACTTCCGGCTTCTCGAACCAGTCGTCGGGAAGCTCGATGTCCATGGCGCGCATCTTGATGGCGTCGGTGACGTTCTTGATGGCGCGGCCGGTGAAGCGCGGCTCGGCATCCTTGATCAGATGCAGATAGGTGCCGATATCGGCCATCGATTTCGGCGCGCCGTTCTCCTTCATGTAGCGCTCGTAGACCTTCATCAGGCCGTCTTCCCTTGGTTTCTCGTGCTCCTCATAGGCCTCGGTCACGGCGCGCTGGATCTCCTGCGCGGCGTAGAGATCGTGGTCGCCGAGCGGGATCTTATGGTTCTTGCCGGCAAGCAGCACGAAGATGTCGATATAGTCGTCGCGGCTCTGCGGCCCGTCGACCAGCCAGCGGGCGCCGGCGCGCTGGCGCAGCGCATCGTCGACGTTCTCGGGATAGTTGGAAAACATGCCGAACGAGCAGTTGCCGCGCACCACGGTGGCGGCACCGGCGAAGGCGTCCATCAACACGCCGGTAATCTCCTGCTGGCCGGCCGAGGCGCGGTCGTCGGAGCGGCGCGCCGCCACCTGGTCGATGTCGTCGATGGTGCCGAAGCCGATGACACGCGGGTTCAAGACATTGTTGATGAACTGGCGGCAGTTCTGGCCGGACTTACCCTGATAGGACGAGATCTGGTCGACGCCGAAATTCTCATAGGCGAAGGGATAGCCGGCGACCTGGCAGTAGCCGTTGACCAGGCCGGCGATCATCTGGATCAGTGTCGTCTTGCCGGTGCCGGGCGCGCCGTCGCCGATGAAGGTAAACAGGAAGCCGCCGAGTTCGACGAACGGGTTGAGTTCGCGCTCGAAGTCGTAGGCCATCAGCATCTTGGCGAGCTTGACCGACTGGTATTTGGCAATGTGGTTGCCGACGACCTCTTCCGGCTTCTTGAAGGTCATCACCAGCGGCTTGGAGCGCTTGCCCGGCGCGACGTCGAAGCCGTCGAGGGTGAAATCGTCGACATCGATGCGGATATGGGCGTTCTCGAACGGGCCGATGCCGTCGAAGCGGCCCTTGCGCGCCAGAAGCCCGTCGATGGCGACGCGGGCAAAGGCACGTGCTCTGGTCATCAAATCGGCGTCGTCGGACGAGCCGGATATCGCCTTGTCGAGACCGGCAAGGATCGACTTCATTGCATCCTGCGGCGTGTCGAACAGGAAGTCCGGCTCGGGGATATCGTTGGGCGCCTCGCCGTCGCTGTCGATCAGCTGGAACAGATAGGAGGCGAGGCTGAAGGCGGAGATGTAAGCCGAGGCCGACAGAAGCTTCTTGAAGGTGGACGCCTCGTCGCCTTCGAGCGGCGCGCGGGTGTTCTTGGCCTGCAGGCTTTCGAGGTCCGAGCCTTCGGCGAAAACGTCAGATATTGCGAGCGCGATCGCTGTGCCTCGCCGGGCGCGAAACAAGAGCGTGTGCTGCGGGATGGTCAGCAGCTGGTCGTCGGGATGGACGGCGCCGACAGTCTTGGCCAGCTCGACCTCGCGCGTGCGGCGCACCGAACCGACCGAAACGGTCGAGACGAAGCGGCGGTTGGTGCCGGCAAGTGCCGTGCCGGACTCGCGTGACGGATCCTCCAGCACGACGATGCGGGTGATGAAGCTCTGCGCGGTGGCGCGGTGCTTTTCGATCGCAGCTTCCGGGATGGTGGTCAGGCCGGTATCCATGAAGAGTGCTCCGTGGTGTGACGGTCAGACGTCTGAGATGACCTGCCCGTTGGACAGGATGTGAACCTTGTAGCCGGCAAAAATCTTCTGCGCCTCGCCGACGGCGTAGAGTGCCTGGTAGGCTTCGTGCGGGATCAGCGCGTGGTTTTCGTAGCTCGACACGCCCTGGCGCGCGGCTTCCAGATCGTCGGTGTTGATAAAGAATTCCTGCGTCGTCTTCTCGCTAGAGAACAGGCCTTTGCGACCGGGTTTCTCGGCCTTTGAATAGACCTCCTGAATAGTCCAGGTCAGCAGCCAGGCATTCTCGGGCTTGCGCACCTTGGCCAGGACTTCCGTCACCGTCGAATTGTTGTCGGTGATGCCAGCCGAATAGAACGGTCCGAGCACGACGCGGCGCAATTGCTTGGGGTGCAGCGGCTCGAAATCCTTGTCGAGATTGACCGCGATGGTCGCCGGCGACAGCGTATAGGCGGAATTCTTCTCGGTGAAATCGTCGAAACGATGGGCGAGCTCGGGATTGAGCAGGCCGTCCACCGGCAACGGGATGTCGATCGTCTCGTTCAGCTTGCCGTTTCTGTCGACAAGCTGTCGAACCATGTCTTCGGAAGAATCCTCGACCGTCACCATGTAGACCAGAGGCAGGTTGGCGCTGCCGTCGAACGTCGCCCAGTGGACGAGGTAATAGGGCCGCCCCGTCTTCGGGTTGACCGAGACCTTGGCTGTCTGCGCCAGGGTGAACGGGCCGAACGTGTTTTCGCTTTTCACGTCCTCGAGATAGAGTCGCTCGGCCATCGACTTCTGCAGCGCCTGAGGGAATTCCTTGTGGCGCAGGATGAAGTCGGCCATCTCCTCGCGCAATTCGCCGGCCAGCGGAATGTTGGCAAGCCGCGCGTCGGCCTGGCGGCGGTCGTTTTCCAGTTCGAGCAGATTCTGGAACACCGGAAATCCGCTCTCTGCGCGCGAAATGCGGAACGTGTCCATGAAGCCCAGCCGGTTGCGCCAGCAGGAAAAGGACTTGTCGAGCCGGGCGATGTATTCGGCGGCGATCTTGGCGACGATGCCATGCCGATAGAGCGGCGAGCGATCGTCGCGCATGAACACTTCAAGGCCGCTGAGCGCGGCCGTGATGGCGGAGAAATACCGTGCAGCCGCTTCGTTTTCGGGGGTCATGCCTGTGCGCTCGCGGGCAGTCCTGTCACTCCTAAGACTGCACGTAGTTTGCCGAATTGTGCTTCTTCAACACCTCGTCGAAGCGGCGGGCAAAGGCATCGTCGGCCAGCTTCTTGCGGCGCTGGATGTCGGCAGTGGCGACCATGTTCTTCTCGTGCATCTCGAGCAGGTCGCCGATGTGCTTTTGCGAAGCAGCACCGATGCCGGCCATGGTTTCCTCGGCGGTGTTGTCGACCTGGCTGCCCAGCGTGTTGATCTTGTGGGCGACGTCCTGCTGGGCGGCGGTCTTCAGCGAATCTTCCAGCGCCTTGTAGAGCACGATGCGCTGCTCGGTATCGATGGTCAGCTTGTTGATCAGCGTCGACTGCGCGGCGATCTGGTTGTTGAGCGAATCGACGAAGGTCTGGAACATCGAGGTGTAGCGCTCGAGCGTCTGGCTCTCGGCCAGCAGCTCCTGCTCCTTGGCCTGCTTCTCATTGTATTCCGTGGCCAGCTTGGAGCGCTCGCCTTCGAGCTGCGTGCGCTCCTTCTGGCTGGTCGAGGCGGCGATCTTGTTTTCGATATCGAGCAGCATCGGGTTGAGTTCCTCGATGCGCTTCTGCACGGCCTCGAGGTTGGACATGGTGGTCTTTCGGCGCTCGATGACCTGCGATAGGCTGGTCTCGGAGGTCTTGTAGCGCTGGTCGAGGACCTCTTTCTGCGCCTTCAGGATGCCGACGATGGTGTCGGATTTGACCAGCAGTTCCTGCAGATTGCCGGCCAGCGACATGTTGCGGACGCGGTCGGTGCGCATGCGCTGCTTGCTCTGGCTGGAAAAGACGCCGATGAATTTTTCCCAGCCGGTGTAGTTCTTCATGCTCTCGAACTCGGCGCCGAAGACGTTGGTGGCGTCCTCCAGCCCGATGATCAGGTCGGCGATGTTGCCCTCCATCACCTTCTGCTGCTTCAGCACGTCCTCGATGCGGGCGTTCTCGATGTCGAAATTGGCGTCGCCGATCTTCTTGTCGGCGGTGGCGAGCGTATCAAGCACGGTGCCGGACTGGTCGATCTTGGTGCGCATGTCCTGCACGACCTGCTTGGTCTTGGCAATTTCGGCGTCGAAATTCTGCAATGTCGCCATTGGGGCCTCCCGCTTCGGCATCACGTCGCTGGTCGCGAACAGCGGCGAATATATGTGGGGCATTCGGGGATTGAAAGACGCAAGACAAGACCCGCCCCGAAAACAAAATAGTCGGTCACGGTCTTGAAAGGCAATGGAGGTGGGGTCATGGCGTGATTAGCCTGCCGGCCAGGCTTAGTTCAGCTGTCGTTGAACTTTCATGCCGCAAAGCGACGGCGCGGATGCCTCAGTATTCGGCAAACCACTGAAGCAAATCGCGGGCGCGATATGCGAAGCCAAAGCCGGCTTTGCAGAGGCGGACGGATAGCGAATCAGGGCTTGGGATCGGCCTTCAGATAGGCGATGACGTTGGCGATGTCGTCGGCTTTGGTCAGGCCGGCAAACGCCATCTTGTTGCCGGGCACTTTCAGCTTGGGGGCCTTGAGGTACTCGGCGAGATTGGCTTCATCCCAGACCAGGCCGGCGGCGCCTGCACCCTTCATCGCTTCGGAGTAGTGACCAAGAAAACTCTCGGCGCTACCGGCGGTGCGGCCGACGACGCCCATCAAATGCGGGCCGACCTTGTCGCGGTCGGTGGCAGCTTCATGGCAGGCGATGCACCGGTTGAAGACCTTCTTGCCCAGGGTCGGGTCACCGCCGGCATGGGCGGCAAGCGCGGTGGCAAGGAGAAGAATGCTGGCGGACGAAGCGGCTCGAAACATGGCTGACCCCGAAGAGCTCTGGCTGGCCGCCTTATAAGGCCGAGGCCTTAACAAACGCTGCATCGTGGCGGCATTGCGGAAGACGCACGATCCGGCCGCACCAGGCTGGGATCAAACGCTGGGTTCCGTCAGCCCTTGATAAAGCCGATGAAATCGTCGGGCGCGGCGCGGCCCATCTCTTCTTCCCAGTGGCGGCGGCAGAGCGAGACATAGACGTCCTTGCCGATCGCCACCTGCTCGCCCTGGCGCGCCACTTTGCCATCGGGACCGAGGCGCACCACCATCGTCGCCTTGCGGCCGCAGCGGCAGATGGTGCGCACTTCCCGCAGATCGTCGGCGATGGCCAGCAGCGCGCGCGAGCCGGAAAACAGATTGCCCTGGAAATCCGTGCGCAGGCCGTAGCACATGACCGGAATGTTCAGGCGGTCGGCGATGCGGGCGAGCTGCCAGACCTGCTCTTCTTCGAGGAACTGCGCCTCGTCGACGAAGACGCAATGCACCGATGTATGCGCGTGGTGATCGGCGACGCGGGCGAACAGATCATCGCCGTCACGGAACATCTCGGCTTCCGTCTCCAGGCCGATGCGCGACGAGATGAGGCCGGTATCGCCCTTGCGGTAGTGGCCGGCGACGAACAGCATCGTGCCCATGCCGCGCTCGCGATAATTATACGACGCCTGCAACAGCATCGTCGTCTTGCCGGCGTTCATGGTCGCATAATGGAAGTAAAGCTTGGCCATGCCGCTCTTTTAAGCCGACTTGGCCTGACACGGGGAGGGGTGGCCGCCCGCATTCCCCTGAAAAAGCCGGCCCGTCTTCGAAAAAACCGTCTGGCACTGCAAAAGCGTCAGCCGTGTCGCTCATTGGCCAGTCTGCGCCGTTGATCGTGATTGCCTTAGCGCTTGAAAACACACCAGAATGGTGTTTGGCTGACGAAACAAGGCGGGCAGAGAAACCGTAACTACGCTTCGCCAAAGAATCACAATGGGAGACTGTCTATGTCGCGTATGAACTCTTTCGTCGCCGGCCTCGGCCTGGCGGCATTTTTGTCCACGAGCGCTGCCTTCGCCGGTGATCCGGCGAGCTGCAAGGTGGTGCGTCTTTCCGATGTCGGCTGGACCGACATCCAGGCGACGACCGGCATCGCTTCCGTTCTGCTGACCGCGCTCGGCTACGAGCCGCAGACGATCCAGCTGTCGGTGCCGGTGACCATGGCGTCGCTGAAGAACAAGGACCTCGACGTGTTTCTCGGCAACTGGATGCCGTCGATGACCAACGACATCAAGGACTATACCGCCGACGGTTCGGTCGAGACGATCAGCACCAACCTGACCGGCGCCGGTTACGGCATCGTCGTGCCGACCTATGTCGCGGATGCCGGTGTCAAATCGCTGACCGATATCGGCAAGTTCAAGGACAAGTTCAACGGCAAGATCTATGGCATCGAGGCCGGCAATGACGGCAACCGCATCATCCTCGACATGATCAAGAACCCGAAGGACAATCTCGAAGGCTTCGAGCTGGTCGAATCCTCGGAAGCCGGCATGCTGACCCAGGCCGAGCAGTCGATGAAGAACAATGAGTGGATCGCCTTCCTCGGCTGGACGCCGCATCCGGTGATGGGCGCCATGAAGATCACCTACCTCGATGGCATGGGTGACAGCGGCTTCGGTGCCGCCACCGTCTATACCAATGTGCGCAAGGGCTACACCACCGAATGCCCGAACGCCGGCAAGTTGATCGCCAACCTGAAGTTCAATCTGGACATGGAAGGCCAGATGATGGACGCGATCCTCAAGGGCGGCGACGCCAATACGGTGGCGACCGACTGGCTGAAGAAAAATCCGGACGCGATCACTCCCTGGATCGCCGGCGTGACCACCTTCGACGGCGGCGACGCCGCGGCGGCCATCAAGACCGCGCTCGGAAGCTGAGCCGACTGAATTCGGCAAAGCCGAACCAGGAAGGGCAGCCATCTTAGAAAAGGCTGCCCTTTTTCATATCCTGTGACAAGATGACGACGGTAGAGGCCGAGGGGCAGGGCGGTCTCGAGCATGAGAGGGGCGATATGGATCCGATTTCGAAATTCATGGTCGATCACAAGATTCCGATCGGCGCCTGGGGAAAGGCATTCTTCGGCTTCCTCACCGACAATTTCGACACTGTGTTCAGGGCCTTTTCGAACGGCCTCAATTTCCTGCTCGACGGGTTGGTCGGCATTATGCTGATGGTGCCGCCGGTGTTGCTGGCGCTGATCATCGCGGTCATCGCCTTCCTGCTGCAGCGCTCGCGGCCGCTCGCCATCGGCGTCTTTCTCGGCCTGATCTTCATCATCAATCAGAATCTTTGGAAGCAGACGGTGCAGACGCTGGTGCTGGTGGTCGCGGCTGCCGCCATGGCGATGGCCATCGGTGTGCCGCTCGGCATCTGGGCGGCGCACAAGCCGAAGGTCTATCGCGTCATGCTGCCGGTGCTCGACCTGATGCAGACGCTGCCGACCTTCGTCTACCTGATCCCGGTGTTGACGCTGTTCGGCCTCGGCAACGCGCCCGGCCTCATCGTCACCATCATCTTCGTCATCCCGACCGCGGTCAGGCTCACCCATCTCGGCGTCGTCTCGGTGCCGAAGTCGATCGTCGAGGCCGGCGAGGCTTTCGGCGCCACCAAGAGCCAGCTGTTGTGGAAGGTGGAGCTGCCCTCGGCGCTGCCCACCATCATGGCCGGTCTGACGCAGTCGATCATGCTGTCTCTGTCGATGGTGGTGTTCGCGGCGCTAATCGGCGCCGGCGGTCTCGGCACCGAGATCAACCGGGCGCTAGGCTCGCGCCGCATCGACCTCGGGCTTGAGGCTGGTCTGGCCATCGTCGTGCTGGCCATCGTGCTCGACCGGATGACCCGCATTGCGGTTGGAGGCAAGAAATGACCGTCGCCGTCGATTTCAGAAACGTCGATATCGTCTTCGGCGCCGACCAGGCCGGATCGCTGAAAATGATCGACGCCGGCGCCAGCCGCGCCGATATCCTCGAAAAGACCGGCAATGTGCTGGGCTGCGCCGGCGCCAGCCTGACCGTCAACGAGGGCGAGATCTCCGTGCTGATGGGCCTCTCCGGCTCGGGCAAGTCGACATTGCTGCGGGCGGTCAACCGGCTCAACGTGGTGTCGCGCGGCCAGGTGCTGGTCAAGGATGGCGACAAGACCGTCGATGTCGTCACCTGCGATGAGGCGACCTTGCGGCGCCTGCGCCAGAAACAGGTGGCGATGGTGTTCCAGCAGTTCGGCCTGCTGCCTTGGCGCACGGTGGAGGAGAATGTCGGCCTCGGCCTCGAACTCGCCGGCGTGCCGGAAGCCGAGCGCAAGGAACGCGTGCACCGCCAGCTCAAGCTGGTCAATCTCGACCAATGGTCGAAGAAATACGCGCATGAGCTTTCAGGCGGCATGCAGCAGCGCGTCGGCCTGGCCCGCGCCTTCGCCACCGAGGCGCCTATCCTTCTGATGGATGAGCCGTTCTCGGCACTCGACCCGCTGATCCGCACCAAGCTGCAGGACGAGCTGCTGCAATTGCAGGCCGAATTGAAGAAGACCATCATCTTCGTCAGTCACGACCTTGAGGAAGCGCTGAAGATCGGCAGCCACATCACCATCATGGAGGGTGGCCGCATCGTGCAGACCGGGGCACCGGAAGACATCGTGCTGCGGCCCGCCAATGACTATGTCCGCGACTTCATCGCCAATGTGAACCCGTTGTCGGTGCTGACCGCCTGGAACGTGATGCGCGACCGTCGCGATCTGGAGCACGGCAAGGACGGCTGGGTGTGGCTCGACCGGCGCAAGACGACGCGCTTCAAGATCGACGATCACGGGCTGGTGGCGGGGGCCGAACGCGATGGTAAGCCGGCGGTGTGGGTGTCCTGCGCCGACGTCGAAGCCCAGCCCGAGGAAGTAGCGCAGGTATTCTGGGCCAATCCCGGCACTTCGCTGAAAACCGTCATGCTGGCCATGCACCGTTCGCAGACCGCCCCGGTGGCGCTGTTCGACGACCAGTCCCGCTTCGTCGGCGCCATCGGCATCCGCGACGTGCTGAGCGCGGTGCTGCGGCGGTAACGGTCCGGTCGCGAGGCTTCGAGGCGACCTGTGTCAGGTCGCCAGCGGCAGGCGCAGTTGCGTCAGCAGGCCACCGCCCGGGTTGTTGGACAGGCTGACCTCACCGCCGGCGGCGCGCGCGATGTTGCGGGCAATGGTCAGGCCGAGCCCGAGACCGCCGGTCTGACGGTTGCGCGATTGTTCAAGGCGCACGAAAGAGCCGAACACGGCGTCGATCTGCGCCTGCGGTATGCCCGGTCCTTCATCGCGGATGGTGAGCAGGATCATGTTTTCCGACCGGCGCAGGCTGAGATGCGCCTTCTTGCCGTAGGTGACCGCGTTCTGCACCAGGTTGGTGACGCAGCGCTTGAGCGCGACCGGCCGCGCCATGCAGATGAGGCCGCGTGATCTTGTATCGTCGTCGAACGAGACGTCGTCATAGCTGTCGGCGATTGACTCCACGAGCGACCAGAAGTCGATGCGTTCGTTCTTCTCCTCCGTCACCTCGAAGGTGGCGAAGTCGATCACCGAACTGGCAATGCTCTCGACATCGGCGAGATCGTGCGCCAGCGCCTCGCGGACCGCCGATTTGCGCAACAGCTCCAGGCGCAGGCGCATCCGCGTCATCGGCGTGCGCAGATCATGCGCAAGTGCCGCCGCCAGATGTTCGCGGTCCTCGACATATTCGCGCAGCCGGGCCTGCATGGCGTTGATCGCCTTGGCGGCGGCACGCACCTCGCGGCTGCCGCTCTCGGCGATTGGCGGGCTCTTCAGATCCTTGCCGATCCGGTTCACGGCGGTTTCCATCATCCGGTAGGGCGCCGTCAGCCGGCGCAGCGACCAGATCGACATGATCACCACCAGGCCTGCGATCAGCGAATAGAGCGGCAGGCTGTCGAAGCTCAGGATCGGGCCGACGGGCGTGATCGGCTCGGTGAAGTTCAGCCATTGACCGTCGGCGAAGCGCAGCGACGCCGTCAGCTTGTCGCTCTGGGCGAAGTTGGCGGCCAGCACCAGAAGGTCGCGTTCCACCTGGCCGATATCGGGCCCCGGCGCGGTGCCGTCGGCGTCGTCGGCCTCGCGCGTCGCCGGATCGCGCCGCACGCGCGCGTCGGTGATGCCGAACTTCGACAGCCGGCCGACAAGGATGTCTTCGAGTTCCGCCAGCTCGTCGTCGCTTGCGATCGACGAGGTGACCGCCGGCGTGTCCGAGACGGTGAGCGCGTAGGTGGAATTGAACAGGCCGGTCGCCGTCGCCTTGCGTTCCTCCGGCGTGGCGTCATGCATCAGCTGCACTAGCGAGAAGGCACGGTCGTTGAGGCGGTAGAGGTCGACCACGCCGTTGGCTACGGCGCGGTCGCGCGACACGATGTAGAGGGTCGCGACCTGGCTGATCAGCAGGCCGGCAATGACGATCAGCAGCACCCAGACAGGCAAGGTCTGCGGCAGGAAACGTCTCATTCGGAGGTCGTCTCGGGCAGGAACTGGTAGCCGCCGCTGCGCACCGTCAGGATCAGCTTGGGCGTTTTGGGGTCGTCTTCCATCTTGCGGCGCAGCCGGCTGACCAGGATGTCGATGCTGCGGTCGAAGGCGTAGTCGCTGTCGCCGCCGGACAGTTCGATGAGTTGGTCGCGGGTCAGCACACGCTGCGCGCTCTTGACGAAGGTCTGCAGCAGGTTGAATTCCGCCATGGTCAGCTCGACCCTGACATCGTCGGGCGCGGTCAGCCGGCGGCGTGAACAGTCCATTGTCCAGCCGGCGAAGCGGTAGATCTGTTTCGTGGTGGCGCGCTTGGGCTCGGCGGCGCCATTGCGCCGTAACACGGCGCGGATGCGCGCCAAAAGCTCGCGCGGGTCGAACGGTTTTGGCACATAGTCGTCGGCGCCCATCTCCAGGCCGACGACGCGGTCGGTCGTCTCGGTGACGGCGGTCAGCATGATGATCGGCGTCGAATACTGGGCGCGCAGGTCGCGGCACAGCTCCAGCCCGCTCTTGCCGGGCAGCATCACGTCGAGGACGATGAGATCGACCTGCGCGCGGCGCAGGATGGTCTCCATCTCGATGCCGTCGGCGGCAACCGAGGTGTGCAGACCCCGCTTCTGGAAGAATTCCTGCAGCAGGTCGCGAATGCCCTTGTCGTCGTCGACGATCAGTATGTGTGCGTCGGATTTCACTTGAGCCCTGTCATTGTTGATTGCCAAGCCGTTCTGTCGGAACCCACACGATAGAATTCAGGCCATATGTTGGCCAGTGCCGATGATGGGTTCACACCAGCTCTCTCAGACACAATCCAGAAACAAAATTCTACAGTTCAGAAAAACTCCTGAAAAATTTCAAGGGCATAACTGGTCTCGTGGCGGTCAGGTCATCGGCTGCGACGCTAGTCTCCGGGTTTACGGATAAACCGATGCCAAGGTTGTCGATCAGTTTGTTGGGTGCGTTGCTGGGCCTTGGCCTGGTCACTGCCGCTGTCGGACAATCGGACGCAAAGGCGACGCCCACCACCCGGAGCGAACGGTGCGCCAATCTCAGCCACCAATTCGATGAAGCCCTCGAAACCCATGCCGCGGCAACGCAGGTCACCGCGGCAAAGGCACTTCAAAGGAAGGGTAACCGGTACTGCGCCGCCAAGAAACAGGCACAGGGCATCCGGATGCTCGCCAATGCTTTGAAGCTGCTTGGAGTGACACCGAACGACCCGGTCCAGTGACACTCAAAAACTCGACCCGCATAAAAGGAAACGAAGCCATGAAAAAGTCCATCCTCTCCGCAACCGGTCTCGCCGTCGCTCTCGCCTTCGCGATGCCGGCTCTCGGCAACGCCGCTGCCACCACGACCGCAGCTCCGGCTGCTTCGACGACCACCGCTCCGGCTACTGCCGCTCCTGCCAAGGCTGCTCCGAAGAAGATCGTGAAGAAGACCGTCAAGAAGCACAAGAAGGCTGCCGAGAAGGCCGTCAAGAAGGACGCCCCGAAGACGTAATCAGGTCCGGCATAAAATGCCGGCCTGTTGACCAAGGTCGCTCCAGCTGGTTTCGGCTGGAGCGGCCTTCTTCCTGTCGGAACGCTGAAGGCCTGACGTTGGCGATGAAGCGGGTCGATGGGTTCAACTGATCTTTGGCGAAGTCTGGCACCGGCAGCTTCCGCCTCGACTGACACTTAACCCGTTTGCAACGCCGGCCGTGTAGGACAATCCGCATGAAGAAGCGGCTTTCGTCCATTGTGCGCTCGATGGTTATCGGCGGCCTGGTTGCCACCGGCATCGCCAGGGTGCTGATCCTGTTCACCGCCAGCCCGGTGCCCGATCCGGCCAGCGGCCGCACCGAGCCTTCGTTGTTCGCGCCGGCGATTTCCACCAACTGGGACTACATCACGCCGGCCCAGACCTGGCTGCTGATCGTGCTGACAGGCGCGACGCTGATCTGCGTCGCCGCGTGGCCGATCGCGGCGTGGATGGAACGCCGGGCGGATGCCGGTGGAAACCGCTTTCGCCCCGATATGCCGTCCGCCACGACCGCGCGGCAGAGTCCCAGCCGTCGCATGTTCGGCCGTCAGGACCGTTGAACGGCAAACGACACTTTCCCACATAGGTGTGAATGCCGCGCCCGGCTTGGGGCGTTGATCAAAATAGACTGTTGCTTTCGCTGGTGCCAGAATGGCGAAGGTCGCTTACGCAAATTGTCGGTTCCAATGCCTGAAATCACCACAAAACCGCGCGTACAGGTCAAGCCGCAGGTCGAACGCCCGAAGCTCTACAAGGTCATCCTTATCAACGACGATTTCACGCCGCGCGAATTCGTGGTGACGGTGCTGAAGGGCGAGTTCAAGCTCAGCGAAGACCAGGCGCACCGGGTGATGATCACCGCGCATCGGCGCGGCGTCTGCGTCGTCGCCGTCTTCACCAAGGATGTCGCCGAGACCAAGGCGACGCGCGCCACCGATGCCGGTAAGGCCAAGGGCTATCCGCTGATGTTCACGACGGAGCCGGAGGAGTAGAGGGCAGTGGAAGCTACCGTCCCTCGCGGTACCACATCGAACCCATCGCCAGAAGCAACAGGCCGAGGCCGAGGAAGCCGCCGAACAGCGGCACGCGCGAGACGGCCTTGAGCACGCTGTCGTCCGTCGTGCGCAGGCCGATCCAGT
>NZ_JAMYSA010000012.1:0-94117 GCF_040321735.1 Mesorhizobium sp. M0293 | reverse complement strand
GCTGAAGGACTCGCGTACTTATCAGGGGCTTGATCCGGCTCTCGTGGGCCGCTGCCGGCGGATCGTCATCGGCAAGCATTCCGGCGCCACTGCGATTGCCCATGTGCTGAGCGAAAGCGGTCGCGATCTCGACCCGGATCTGGCAGCCGCGATGGTGGCCCGCGTCCGGCGCGAGGCGGCCGAGACCAAATCGACGCTCACTGCAACTCAACTGGTCGAGCTCTACGATAAAATGTGCAGCGAGGCGTCCCTCTTCGAGCTGTGCGGGTCCAGGTCAGCCGTGCGCGCGCGCGCAAAGGCCACAGTTTTGCGACCAGGGAGAATGCAATGAATTGTTCCGCTGACAGCCGCCCCATCGATGTCACAGACATCCTCGCACGACTGAAGCGCCTGTCGGCCGCGGAGGAGTTCTTCTCAGTCCTTGGCGTCTCCTATGACCCCAAGGTGCTGAATGTCTCGCGGCTCCATATAATGAAGCGCGTGGGCCAATACCTTGCCGAAGAAGATTTCTCCGGTCTGCCCGACCAGGTGATTGCCGCGAGGGTGCGCGCGACGCTCGAACGCGCTTACGAGGACTTTGCGATTTCCTCGCCGCTCACGCATCGGGTCTTCAAGGTGCTCAAAGACCACGATCCGAACAGACCTGCCGCGCCGGGTCACACCTTTGTCCCGTTCGACTCGGTACTGAAGCGGTTCGGACGGGAATGAGCGGCGACAAGGGTTGCGACGCGACAATGTCGAGCAGCCGACAAATCCGGTCATCACCACAGCGCCGTCAGAAGCAACCAGCCGAAGTTGTAGGAAGGGGGCAGCGCAAGAGACTTGGCACGGATTATGCGGATCAAGGAGATAACCGCAATGCCCGCACCCGGACAGGAGCCTAGAGAAACCGCCAATGCACATCGTAATCTGCATCAAGCAGGTGCCGGACTCGGCACAGATAAGGGTCCATCCGGTGACGAACACAATCATGCGCCAGGGTGTTCCGACCATCATCAACCCTTACGACCTGTTCGCCCTCGAAGAAGCGCTCAGACTGCGCGATGCCTATGGCGGCGAAGTCACTGTGCTCACCATGGGTCCGCCCATGGCAGAGGACGCGCTGCGCAAGGCGCTCGGCTACGGCGCCGACCGAGCGGTGCTCTTGACCGACCGCTATTTTGCCGGCTCCGACACGCTGGCGACCTCGTTCGCCCTTTCCCAGGCAATCGCGAAGGTCGGCGAGACGTTCGGCACGCCAGACCTCGTCTTCACCGGCAAGCAGACGATCGATGGCGACACCGCCCAGGTCGGGCCCGGCATTGCCAAGCGCCTCGGACTCCTGCAACTGACCTATGTCGCGAAGATCCCCTCTATTGACCTTGCTGCAGGCGAGATCAAGGTCGAGCGCCGCTCCGAAGGCGGCACACAGATGCTGAAGAGCAGGCTGCCTTGTCTCATCACCATGCTGGAAGGCACAAACGAGATTCGCCGGGGCTCGATCCACGACGCCTTGTGCGCCGCGCGCAGCCAGGTCTTGAAATGGAGCGCGGCCGACGCCGGCATCGAGGATCTCACCAAATGCGGCCTGCGCGGCTCACCGACGGTCGTCAAGCGTGTTTTCGCCCCTCCTGCTCGAGCTGAAAAGGCGGCGCTAATCGACACCGCCGAGATGCCCTTGCGCGATGTCGCTGACGAACTCATCACCGCAATCTTCACCCGCCAGCCGGCGCTGGAACATGAGCTCGCCTTCAACGGCGGCGCGTGACGGCAAGGAGCAAACGATGTCGACCGCGAACCGAGAAACCCCTCGCCCTGCCGCCGGCCGTGCCGGCATAAAGAAGGAGCTGCCCGCCCATTTCAAGGACTACCGGCACGTCTGGGTCTTCATCGAGCTCGAACGCGGCCAGGTCCACCCCGTATCATTCGAGCTGCTCGGCGAAGGCCGCAAATTAGCAGACAAGCTTCAGGTCCAGCTTGCAGGCGTCGTGCTCGGACCGCCGGGAGAGGCCGTCGGGAACGCCGTTGCCGAAGCATTCGCCTATGGTGCTGACCTTGTCTACATCGCCGAGGCGCCCCTGCTCGCCGACTATCGGAACGAGCCTTTCACCAAGGCGATGACGGATCTGGTCGATACCCACAAACCCGAAATCCTTCTTCTCGGTGCCACCACACTCGGCAGGGATCTTGCCGGCTCCGTGGCGACGACCTTGCAGACAGGGCTCACGGCCGACTGCACCGAACTCGATGTGGATACCGACAGTTCGCTCGCCGCCACGCGTCCGACTTTCGGCGGTTCCTTGTTGTGCACGATCTATACGCTCAATTTCCGCCCTCAGATGGCGACAGTGCGGCCGAGGGTCATGCCCATGCCGCAGCGGACGGATAAACCGGTCGGGCGTGTCATCCGGCACAAGCTCTCGCTTGCCGAGGACGAGATCGCTACCAAAGTCCTCGGCTTCCTGCCGGACAATCAGTCGGCAAAGGCAAACCTTGCCTATGCCGACGTCGTGGTTGCGGGAGGCCTTGGTCTTGGCGCGGCGGAGAACCTGCAGCTTGTGAAGAACCTCGCGCGAGCAATCGGCGCCGAGCATGGCTGTTCGCGCCCGTTGGTCCAGAAGAGCTGGATGCCAGCTGATCGGCAGATCGGCCAGACTGGCAAGACCATCCGGCCGAAGCTTTACATAGCGGCCGGGATTTCCGGCGCCGTCCAGCATCGGGTTGGCGTCGAGGGGGCGGATCTCATCGTGGCCATCAACACCGACCCGAACGCGCCGATTTTCGATTTCGCTCACCTCGGAATCGTCACCGACGCGATCCGCTTCCTGCCCGCACTGACGGAAGCCTTTACCCGGCGGCTGTCGCCCCACAGTCGCGATAAGCTTGCGAGCTAAGGGATGGACATGATCGAGGAAAACTTCGACGCCATTGTTGTTGGGGCAGGCATGTCCGGAAACGCAGCTGCTTACACCATGGCCAGCCATGGCCTGAAGGTGCTGCAGTTGGAGCGCGGTGAATATCCGGGCTCCAAGAATGTCCAGGGTGCCATCATGTACGCGGACATGCTGGAGAAGATCATCCCGGATTTCCGGGATGATGCGCCTCTCGAGCGGCATTTGGTTGAACAGCGGCTTTGGGTGATGGACGACACATCCCATACCGGGATTCACTATCGGTCGGACGACTTCAATGAGGCCAAGCCCAACCGATACACGATCATCCGTGCCCAGTTCGACAAATGGTTTTCGCGTAAGGTGCGCGAGGCCGGCGCGACGCTTCTGTGCGAGACGACCGTGACGGAACTCATCCGTGACGCCAAGGACAGGGTGATCGGCGTGCGCACAGACCGGGCCGGCGGAGCCATCTACGCGGACGTGGTCGTTCTCGCAGAAGGTGTCTGCGGACTGCTAGGCACGCGAGCCGGCCTGCGCGAGATGCCGAAGCCGCAAACCGTGGCGCTCGCCGTTAAGGAAATGCATTTCTTGCCCGAAGAGGTCATTGAGCAGCGGTTCGGCGTCAAGGGCGATGAAGGCTGCGTGATCGAGGCGGTGGGCACGACCTCCCGCAGCATGGCCGGGCTCGGCTTCCTCTACACCAACAAGGAGTCGATCTCACTGGGCATTGGCTGCCTCGTCTCCGATTTTGCCGCGATGGTCGAGAGCCCCTACGTTCTCCTTGATGCCTTAAAGAGCCATCCTTCGATCCGGCCGCTGATCGCCGGCTCGGAAGTGAAAGAATATTCCGCACACCTCATTCCCGAAGGCGGCTACAAGGCTATTCCGCAGCTCTTTGGCGATGGTTGGGTCGTGGTCGGCGATGCCGCGCAACTGAACAACGCCATTCACCGCGAAGGTTCGAACCTCGCCATGACCTCCGGCCGCATTGCGGCTGAGGCAATTGTCGAGGTCAAGAGCCGCAACGGTCCGATGAACAAACGGAATCTCGCCCTTTACAAAGCCATGCTGGACAAGTCCTTCGTCGTCAAGGACCTAAAGAAATACAAAGATATGCCGGCCTTGCTCCACACCAATTCCTGCAATTACTTCACAACTTATCCGCGGTTGATGTCGCAAGCCGCGCAGAACTTCATGCGTGTCGACGGCACGCCGAAGATCGAGAAGGAAAAGGCGACCACGGCGGCCTTCATCAAGGCGCGCTCGCGTTGGGGGCTGGTCAGCGACGCGGTCCGCCTTGCATTGGCGTGGCGCTGAAGGGAGACGAAATGACGATCGCAGTGACAAAGTCACGTGTCGAGGACAAGCTTTACCAGAACCGCTACTTGGTGGATTCCGGCCGCCCGCATATCAAGGTGCGGCCGCACGAGAGGCCAAGCGCGAACTTGCTCGCGCTTACCCACGTCTGCCCGGCGAAATGTTATGAGTTGAACGACAAAGGTCAAGTGGAGATCACTGCTGACGGCTGCATGGAGTGCGGCACCTGCCGGATTTTGTGTGAGACCAGTGGCGAGATCGAGTGGAACTATCCACGCGGCGGTTTCGGAGTCCTCTTCAAATTCGGATGACCGACGCACGCACGTATTAAGAGGGTTGATCTTGATACAATTTAGGTCTCGCCCAACGCCAAGTCTATTTTCTTTGCGTCGATCGTCGCTTTGAATAAGAGAAGCTCGTGAATACTGTGCTTTCAGAATTCAGATAAAAAAGGAGGAGCACTCTGGACGACAACCCCTGAGGTGTTTCCATGACCCACGGACCGCAAGATCGGGTCGACGAGGTTGGACCTCGGGAGACCCGCCCTGAACCGCCCATCAAAAGCATGCCCCAATCAGATATCGCGCTCAGAGGACTCTACGAGATATCGAAGGTGCTGACCGCCCCCAGCGAGCTGGAGATTACGCTCGCCAATGTCGTGAACGTCCTGCCTTCATTTCTGCAGATGCGTCACGGAGCAATCGTCGTCCTGGACGCTGAAGGAGAGCTGGAGATTGCCGCGACTGCCGGCAATACCCACGTACGTCAATCAGGCACTCGCCGCGTCATACCACAGGCCGTAACAGATCAAATCGTCGCTACGGGGACGCCGCTCTTCATACCGGACGTGCGCAAGTCCCAACTATTTCAGGCTGACCTTCAAACGTCTTCGAGCATCGGAACCATCCCAATTGCCTTTATCGGTATCCCGCTAAAGGCTGATCATGATATCCTTGGGACATTGTCGATCGACCGCGCCGGAGACGGCGCCACCGACTTTCGCGACGACGAGGACATTTATTTCCTGACGATGGTCGCCAACCTTGTCGGCCGGACCATCCGCCTCCATCGCGCCCTGAGTACAGATCGTCAGCGGTGTGGCCATGAGCAATCGGGACCGGAGAAATCGCCCAACGAGGGGAGGACCTACGACCCTGCCCGGCATGCGGATGCCAAAATCGACGGGATCATCGGGGAAAGCCCCGCACTCAAGCAGGTGCTCGAAACCGTCTCGGTCGTAGCAGGGACCAATTCCACCGTGCTTCTGCGGGGTGAAAGCGGCACCGGCAAGGAATTCTTTGCGCAGGCCATCCATAAGCTCTCACGTCGGAGGAAGAAGTCTTTCGTCAAATTGAACTGCGCCGCACTGTCTGAAAGCGTTCTGGAGTCAGAACTGTTTGGGCATGAAAAGGGCGCTTTCACGGGTGCTATCTCCCAGCGCGCCGGTCGTTTTGAATTGGCAAATGAGGGAACGCTGCTACTTGATGAAATCGGCGAGATTTCGCCGGCCTTTCAAGCCAAGCTGTTGCGTGTCTTGCAGGAAGGCGAGTTGGAGCGAGTCGGCGGCACCAAAACGCTACAGGTCGACGTGCGCCTCATATGCGCCACCAACAAGGACCTCGAGACGGCCGTCATAAAAGGGGAGTTCAGGGCCGACCTTTATTACCGCATCAATGTCGTGCCAATTATCCTGCCTCCGCTCAGAGAGAGAACCGGCGATATTCCACGCCTTGCGAACGCCTTCCTCAACCGGTTCAACAAGGAGAACGATCGCGCACTAGCCTTCGCGGCGCCGGCGCTTGACCTGATCTCGCAATGTTACTTCCCTGGTAACGTCCGCGAGCTGGAGAACTGCGTCCAAAGGACGGCCACACTTGCGCGCTCAAGGACGATCACTCCATCCGATTTCGCCTGTAAGAAGGGCCAGTGCCTTTCCTGGCTCCTCTGGAAGCGAGCCGACCGATCGAATGGCGGCAATGCCATCGACGATCTCGCACGGGTCAACGCAGCGCCGGTCGGATTGCGGCTGCCGGCCAGTTGCATCGGTGCCTCCGCAGGCAAGATATCTCCCCTTACGGCAGGCGATCCGAACGATCCCACTTGTCCCCCGCGTCTGGCGGAACGCGACCGGGTGATCGACGCGATGGACAAGGCCGGTTGGGTTCAGGCCAGGGCGGCTCGTATCCTCGGGCTCACGCCGCGGCAAGTCGGCTACGCCCTGCGCCGGCATGGTATCGTGGTGAAGAAATTCTAGACGTCGTGATGACGTCAACCGTAAGCAGCCCGGAGTGGTCTCGCTCACACTTTGCGCGCCCAAGGCTGGTAGCCTCGCGACCCTATTTGCGTGTCCACTGTCGTAAGCCCGACAAAGGTGTGTCGGAGCAATCCGAAGGAATCTGACACGACACGCCTATTCGTGAACCGAAACAGCTCTTTGAGCTGGCATAGCTCTTGCGCTTTGAACTGCGACATCACGCAGCAACGGAGCCGTTCATGTCTGCACCGGCAATTTCGCTTGAGAGCCTCAGCACGACATTCGGTGACCAGTTGCTTGGCACCATGAAACCCGGTGGCTGCGCGTCATCCTGCGGCTCGTCGACAAAGCCCGACGACACGGATCCGGCTGTCTGGGAGAAGATCAAGGATCATCCCTGCTTTTCAGAAGAGGCGCATCACTATTTCGCGCGCATGCACGTCGCGGTCGCGCCGGGCTGCAACATCCAGTGCAACTACTGCAATCGCAAATATGACTGCGCCAACGAAAGCCGGCCTGGGGTGGCCTCTGAAAAGCTGACGCCCGACCAGGCGCTACGCAAGGTGATCGCGGTCGCCAGCGAGGTGCCGCAGCTTTCCGTGCTCGGCATCGCCGGACCGGGCGATGCCTGTTACGACTGGAAGAAGACGAAGGCGACCTTCGCCAGGGTCGCCAGGGAAATCCCAGACATCAAGTTTTGCATCTCCACGAATGGGCTCGCGCTACCGGACCATGTCGATGAGCTTGCCGACATGAATGTCGATCACGTGACGATCACCATCAACATGGTCGACCCTGAGGTCGGTACAAAGATCTATCCTTGGATCTTTTACGACCATCGCCGCTACGTCGGCCTCGAAGCCGCCCGGATGCTGCACGAGCGGCAGATGTTGGGCCTGGAGATGCTGACCGCGCGCGGCATCCTCACCAAAATCAATTCGGTGATGATTCCTGGCGTGAACGATGAGCATCTGATCGAGGTGAATAGATGGGTCAAGGAGCGAGGCGCGTTCCTGCACAACCTCATGCCGCTGATTTCGGACCCGGCGCACGGCACGCATTACGGACTGAGCGGGCAGCGCGGCCCAAACGCAATGGAGCTGAAGGCTCTTCAGGATCGTCTCGAAGGCGGCGCCCAGTTGATGCGCCACTGCCGGCAGTGCCGGGCAGATGCCGTCGGCATGCTTGGCGAGGATCGTGGCCAGGAATTCACGGCCGACCGGATTCCCGGCGAGGTCACCTACGATGCCAGCAAGCGTAACGCCTATCGGGAGCTGGTCGCGCAGGAGCGCCGTGATCACGTGGCGGCCAGAAGTGAAGCGATCGGATTGGTCAAGGCAGCGAGGCCCGGCAAATCCGTCCTCTTCGCGGTGGCGACCAAGGGCGGCGGCCGCGTCAACGAACATTTCGGCCATGCGAAGGAATTCCAGGTTTACGAAGCCTCGCCGAGAGGGATCAGCTTTGTCGGGCATCGCAAGGTGGAGAAGTATTGCCTCGGCGGCTTGGGCAAGGAAGCCGCCCTCGATGGCATCATCGCAGCCCTTCAAGGCATAGATATCGTGCTGTGCGCCAGGATTGGAACTTGCCCGCAGGATCAGCTCGCGGACGCTGGAATCAGAGCCACCGACGCTTGCGCCCATGACTATATCGCGACGGCAATCAGCGCGATTTACACCGCCGCGTCAGGGGCCCCCGCACTCGCGGCGACGGCCTGAGCTGTCTCATCCATTCGGACCAGGAGTTAAAATGGCTTTCAAGATCATCGCATCCCAATGCACCCAATGCGGCGCCTGCGAATTCGAATGTCCTTCCGGCGCGATCAAGTTCAAAGGCGAGAGCTACGTGATCGAGTCACAGAAGTGCACCGAATGCGAGGGGGTCTTCGATGCGCAGCAATGTGCCTCGGTATGTCCGGTGCCGAAGACCTGCGTTCCTGCGTGACCACATGGCTGCCGACATGGTTGGGGCTGCCTACGCAGGACGCCTGGAACGCACAACCTGCAGCCGCAAGAGAAATCAGGGAACGGACATGTCGCTCGGACGCGAAGAGGAGATCGAAATCCGCAGGCCGCCACGCTTCATGCCGGGAGAGCGGGTACGTGCTACTCGCCACATAAAGAATGACGGCACCTATCCTGGCAGGGAGATCGGCGAAAATCTCGTGCGCAAGGGCGACGAGGGATATGTGCGCGACATCGGCACCTTTCTCCAGCAGTTCTTCATCTATGCGGTCGAGTGGATCGACCGTGGCACCGTCGTCGGCATGCGAGCGCGTGAACTGATGAGCCTCGAGAAAGCCGAGTCCTGCAGTGCTGAAAGCAATACCAATGAAGGGACGGCCAGATGAAAGTCATGATCCGCAGGACCGATGCTGGCTTGTCGGCCTATGTCCCCAAAAAGGACCTCGAAGAGCCGATCATCAAGCTCGAGAAGGAAGAGTTGTGGGGCGGAACTATCACGCTCCGGAACGGGTGGCGGCTCGTCTTACCCGATCTCCCACGGGATACGCGTCTGCCGATCACTGTCGAGGCAAGGAAGGTTTCCGAAGAGGACTGATGCTGCCGCTAAGTGCGTCGCGAGGAAACGAGCATGAATACGATCCTGACATCGGGCCACCTTGTCATAGTGCGGGACAGTTTTGCCGATAAGCTGCTTGACCTGGCGAAGGCAGCGCTCGCCGCCGATGAGGTGATCCCCTATCTCGGTCCGGGTCTTCTTGGGTTCAACTGTGCGGAACCGCCTGTGCCGCATACTCCGGAGGTCGTTGCCGCGGCACTCAATGCACGGGCGCCCGCCCCTTCCAGGATCCGCACCAATATGTGGTCGGTTGCGCAGTTCATCGAACAGCGCCGGCATCGCCGGACGCTTCAAGCTTGGATGACCGAGATATTCGCAGCGCCGGTGAGGCCAACCCTCCTCCACGCCTGGCTCGCAAGGCTGCCGCTCTCCCTCATCATCGACAGTTGGTATGACAGCGCGATGCGCACGGCTCTCGTGGAGACCGGCCGAACGGACGTCGTTGAGATACAAGGCGTCACGCGGGCGAACGAAATCGGCAACATTTGGACAAAAACCTACGATTTGTCCGGGAGGGAGCTCGACGCCCGATCGGGGGCAAAGACGGTCCTCTATGCACCTCACGGGAGTAGTAGGCCCTCGCAAAACTTTCTCGTCGCAGATTCCGACTATGTCGAAGTCCTGACCGAAATTGATATCCAGACACCTATTCCTGACGTGGTGAAGGAACGGCGCATCACCCGTGGATTTTTCTTCGTTGGCTGCCGCTTCAACGATCAGATGCTGCGCACCTACGCCAGACAGATCATGAAGCGCTCCCGCGGTCCCTATTGCACCGTAATGGACGCGGAAACCCTGACCAGAAACGAAGCGCGTTTCCTTGCGGCAAGCGGAATCACGGTGATCGACATGCCACTTAGTCAAGCGGCGGCTCGGCTTCTGGGAACGGGCAAGGCTGCAGGTTGTGGACAGGATTAAAATGGCGGTCGCCTTTGATGATGCGTCCTTCGGCTTTCCTCGAAGGCGCAAAATGCAGTCGGGAATACACCCGTGAACAGTGATGCTGTCGGCAGCGCAACGGACGCTCTGAATTCGTTGACCCATGTTGAAGCGGCGCGCTGGGGCCGGGATTTGAGTACGCTGTTGCGCATAACGCGCATGAATTTTCGGCATCCCTGGCAGGTCGCCTTCGCTATGGGCTCGACGATCATGGCGGCAATCCTCCAGTTGCTCATTCCCCAGCTTCTCGGCCGGGCTGTCGACCAGGCCCAGACAGCCATCGGGGGCGGTGTCGCCGGGAGCGCGGCAGGACAAGCGCTCTGGACCCCGGCTCTCCTGCTGCTCGCCGTCAGCGCGCTACGCGGCCTTTTCACGATGGCGCAGAACTATTTTGCCGAAGCCGTCGGGCATCATGTCGCGTACGAACTGCGGCTCGCCTACTACGACAAGATCCAGCGTCTCAGCTTTTCCTTTCACGATCGGGTCCATTCAGGCGATCTGATCACCATCGGAATGCTCGATCTCCAAGGCGTGCGGATGTATTTTTCCACCGCGCTCGTTCGCGTGGTCCTGCTCACCATGCTGATCGGGATCGGCGCCTACATGATGATCTCGATCGATCTCATGCTCGGCCTGGTCGCGCTGAGCTTCGTGCCTTTTGTCGCCTGGCGCTCATCGACCACACAGCTTAGGCTGCGCGCCACCTGGCTCGACCTCTATGAGCGCCTTTCGGTACTAAGCCGCGTGATGAAGGAAAATCTCGCAGGCATCCGCGTGGTCCGCGCTTTTGCGGCTCAATCCTATGAGATGCTGAAGTTCGACCGCGCTTCCAAGATCGCGCTCGGCCTCGCCAACGATCTCGTTGACATCTACGTACCCAGCACGTCGGCGATGACCTTGTCCTTCTTTTTCGCAATGGGATTGGTGCTTTGGATCGGTGGCAACAAGCTCATCGCTGGCGAGATCAGCGTCGGAACGATGGCGACCTTCCTGACCTTCATGACCATCCTGCAAATGCCAGTCCGCCAGATCGGCCTCATGGTCAATGCCTTTGCCCGCGCTTCCAGCTGCGGTTCGCGGCTTTTCGGTCTCCTCGATCAGGAGATCACGATCAGGGATGCTCTCGAGGCCAGACCGCTTGAGATAAGCGACGGCACTCTGCGCTTCCACAATGTCTCATTTGCGTACCCCAATGTCGAAAACCGCGCCATTCTGAAGAACCTCAGCTTTGAGGCCCGGAGAGGCGAGACGATCGCGATCGTCGGTCCGCAGGGTTCCGGCAAATCGACGATGGCTCATCTGATCCCCCGCTTTTACGACGTGACCGGTGGCGCCATCACGTTGGACGGCCAGGACATACGCAATGTCACCCTCGAGAGCCTTCGCAAGGCGGTTGCCGTTGTACAGCAGGATGCGTTCCTGTTCACCACCACGATTGAGAACAACATCGCTTATGGCGACCCCTGGGCGAAGAGACAGCGAATTGAACGCGCTGGCGAATTCGCCCAGCTCCACGACTACATCCTCGGGCTCCCAGCAGGGTATGAGACGGTCGTGGGCGAACGCGGCGTCTCTCTCTCTGGCGGCCAGCGCCAGCGTCTCACGATTGCTCGCACCATGATGCTGCGCCCCTCTGTCGTCGTTTTCGACGACTCGATGGCCGCGATCGATGCCGGCACCGAGCAGCGCATTCGCGCGGCAACGCGGCGCTTCGCCAAGGATCGGGTGACGATCATCATCGCGCACCGGCTGAGTGCGCTTCTGCATGCCGATCAGATCCTTTTTGTCGATAACGGCGAAATCGTAGAACGCGGCACGCATGAAGAGCTTCTGGCGAAGCGGGGACGCTACAGGGCCCTTTACGATCTCCAGACGCGCCCAGGTGATAGCATATGACCCAGTATGGGGGCGCCCGCTGATGGACCAGGGCCCCGGCGAACTCGAAGCCGAACGTGACGACGGCAGACGCCCTCCGCGCGCGGTCGTCGGCTCGCACCGGATCGAGGAGGAGATGTTCGGCCGGGCTTTCGACAAGAGCATCCTCCGCCGGATCTGGGGCTTCGTCCATCCCTATCGGGCAAAGGTAGTTGTCACGATTGTCGCGATGTTGATCTTCACCGGGACGCAGCTTCTCATCCCCTTGATCATCCGCTACGCGATCGACCAGGGCATGAACCCGGTAGCGAGCGATCGCTCAGCCCAGCTTGCGGCCGTCGGCGCGTTCCTTTCGGCGATTTTGGTCAATTTCGCCGCCGGTTACATGCAGGAAACCTTGGATGGGAAAATTGCCGAAACTGTCCTGTTCGACATCCGCCGCGCCATGTTTGGCCATCTGCAAAAGGTTTCGCTCTCGTTCATGGACAAGACTGAGGTCGGACGTCTGATGTCGCGCCTGCAAGGCGACGTTAACTCCATACAGGAGTTCCTGGAAACCTCGGTATATTCCCTAGGCGATGTTGCGCTTCTCTTCGGCATCGTTTTCGTAATGCTGTGGCTCGACTTTCGCCTCGGCCTCCTGACGCTGTCGGTTCTGCCGATCCTGGTGATCGTCCGCATTGTCTGGCTGCCGCGTGCCCGCGACGCCTTCATGGCTGCACACGAAACCAATTCAGTCGTCAATGGCGCGCTGGCCGAAGCCATTCACGGCGTGCGGACCATACAGTCGATGGATCGCCAGCAGGTGAATTTCATTCTTTTCGACGACCGGGCCCATGCCAACCTCAGGACCCAACTGATCGCTGCCAGATATGCACTGGTCATGGTGCCTATCGTCGATGGCCTCACGGGCCTCGCCTTGGCCGCCGTTATTGTGGTCGGCGGCTCGATGGTCGTGAATAGCCGTATAGATGTGGGCGTGTTGGTAGCCTACCTGTTTTACATCCAGCGCTTCTTTGACCCGATCCGCTCACTCACCTTGCAATATTCGATCATGCAGCGCGCCATGGCCTCAGGCAAGCGCCTGACCGATGTGCTCGATGTCAAGATCGATGTTCAGGACAAACCCAATGCCGAGGTACTTTCGCCCGAAATGGACGGCTCGGTCGAGTTTAGGGACGTCACATTCGGCTACGATCCGAACCGTTCGGTTCTGAAAAATGTCTCCTTCAGGGTCAACCCCGGCGAGACGGTCGCACTGGTCGGACCGAGCGGTTCTGGCAAATCGAGTGCGATGGCCCTGGTCCACCGCTTCTATGATGTTCAGCAGGGTCAGGTGCTGGTCGGCGGGCATGATGTGCGCGACCTCACCCAAGAATCGCTCGGCCGCCAGGTCGCCATGGTGCTGCAGGAGCCATTCCTGTTCACCGGGACGGTCTTCGAGAACATTCGATACCAGAAGACGGAAGCCACGCGCGACAAGGTGATCGAGGCGGCGAAGGCGGTCGGCGCACATGACTTCGTCATGAGCCTCGCCGACGGGTATGAGACCCAACTTGGCGAACGCGGCGACAACTTATCTCTCGGCCAGCGCCAGCTTATCAGTTTCGCCCGCGCCCTCGTCGCTGACGCCAAGATCCTCGTGCTCGACGAAGCTACCGCCAACATCGACAGCTACACGGAATTGCAGATTCAGAAGGCTCTGATCAAGCTGCTTGAAGGGCGGACTGGCCTCGTCATCGCCCACCGTCTCGCCACGATCCGGGGGGCCGACCGCATCATCGTGCTTCAGAATGGCCAAGTTGTTGCGACTGGCAACCACGATGAGCTAATAGCCATGGGCGGCCTGTATTCCAAACTCTACTATCTCAACTATGCCTCCTTCGACGACATCCCCGAACACGAGACCACCGTGCAAGCTGGCTCCCAGACCTGACTTTTTGGCGGCCTTGTGGTAGTGGCGTTGACTTTCGGGCGTGTCGGCGGATCACTCAGGCACCGCAGACGGCCAGAAGGCAGCATTCAAGGACAAGCACTCCTCGCAGTTCGTGAAGACCGGCTGCGAACGATTTACTCCAGCATCGTATCCCGACCGCGGTGCACCCCATCATCGGGCGAGCTCGCTCCCGGTGGTGGCTGGGCGTAGCAAAGCCGCTCGCGAGCGCGCCCTCAACAGCGCCGAAGCGAGTGGCGGCTTTGCTACCGCCGGGCCGCTGATGAAGCTGGAGGCGCCGCACCGACGCCGCCCCGGGCGAGAAGAACCTCTGCGGCGGGCTATGGGCAACGGCTAGCGCGAGCGCGACGAGCAGACGCGTGCCTGCATCGTGACGCGCTCGGCCATCATCTCCTTAGGATCATGCAGGTTCACAAGATGGCCCGGACGCCAGCCAACGCACAAACCTGGTATTCTGTGCCGCCGGCTCGTCGTCAGTTTGGCCTCCCTCCCGATTGCCCGTCCCCACCACGTGCACGCTAGAGCGATTCCTATTTTGAGAGAATCGTAGGATTCCCAAAGCCGGATGTTTGTGATTCAAGATGCTGGCTGGATTGGAGGCCAGCATCTGATGACGCGAGCGCTTTCAAGCGCCAGCGATGGCGCTCTTGGCAAAGCGGTCTCGATCCACAGTGCCTGGTCTTCATCGATGAGACCTGGATCAAGACCAACATGGCTCCACTGCGAGGTTGGGGGCCGAAAGGCAAACGGCTGCGCGGCTTGGCTCCACACGGCCACTGGCGCACGCTGACCTTCCTCGGTGCACTACGCTGGGACCGGCTCGCAGCACCTTGCGTCTTCGACGGACCGATCAACGGCCAATGCTTCCGTGCTTATGTCGAGCAGCAGCTCATCACCGTGCTGAAGCCCGGCGACATCGTGGTCATGGATAACCTGGGAAGCCATAAGTCGGCGGCCATCAGGCAGACGATCAAAGCTGCCGGCGCCAGGCTTTGGTATCTGCCGCCCTACTCGCCGGACCTCAATCCGATCGAGCAGGCCTTCGCCAAGATCAAACACTGGATGCGACAAGCTCAGAAACGCACCGTCGAGGACACGTGGCGCCACATCGGCCACCTCGTCGAAACCATCGAGGCAGCCGAATGCAAGAACTACTTCGAAAACGCAGGCTACGCTTCCGTCAAAATATGAAACGCTCTAGTGCACGTGGATGTGAGGGAGCGCTGTACAACGATTCAACCTCAGACTGCGAATTTCATGGTCAGCCAAGTCGAGCCATGATTTCGGATTGAATGGTCGTCGCAGTGTACAGGGAAGCATCTAGCGGCAGATTTCCAAATGCCAGTTGACAAAGCAGGTAGTTGGCACCTGCCTCTTCCAACTGACCTAACAGAGCTTTTCGCACAGATTCTGCTGATCCTACCACGCACAATTCACTCTCGACTGCCGCATCGAAGGTCAGCGGCAGGTTTGGTGGAGTGGGGATAGCGTTAAGCTCGTAAAGGAATTGGAAGCTCTTGAGCCAGCGTTCGTAAGCAGGTGCCGCGAGCGAATAGGCATGTGTGTCACAACGCCCAACCACGACCATGCGGAGCAATCCGATAAATTGCGCCTGATCCCCCGCGCCAGCGTTGTCCTCTCGATAGGCGCGGAACGCATCAGTAGTTTTGCGAACAGAAGAGGAAGGTCCTACACACGCGATATTTGTTCCATTCGCAGCCGCCCAAGCTGCGGACTCGGGTCGATTGGCAGCGACCCATGTCGGCGGATGTGGACGCTGATGAGGTCTTAGCGTCAAAGGAACGTCATTGAGATCAAAATGGCGGCCTTGATAGCATAGCGTGCCGACCTTCATCGGATTAACAAGTATTTCCATGAGGATTTCGCTGGCTTCAGCATAACGGCCCGGCACCGCGTCCGCACCAATCCCGAAGTAGCCCAATTCGATCGGGAGAGCACCGCGCCCTATGCCCAGTTCGAGCCTGCCACCGCTCAACTGGTCCAGCATACAGATCTCTTCGAACGCACGCAGCGGATGATAAAGCGCAAGCAGCATCACCAAGGGTCCGAGACGCAAGCGCCGGGTGCGCTGGGCGACGCTCGATAAGAACAGATTCGGCGATGGACCTCTCCCATGGGGAGTACAGTGGTGTTCTGCGAGATGATAGGCATAGAACCCTAGCTGATCGCACGCCTCTGCTAATATCAGGCGATCTTCGTACTGCCGACCGATGTCGCGGCCATCCTCGTCCAGATGATCGAAGATGCCGAACGCTAGGTTTGAAGGAAAGACGTTTGTCACTCGATAAGTCCCCGATTTTAAAAGCAGGCTGTTCTCTTGCTGGGATGACCAAGCAAGTCGGAAGAGATGTGTGTGATCGCCGATTAGCGTCAGCGTAACGAAGAAGCAGAGCCTGACGCTTCCCTGCCCTTGGAGCTTGGCACCGTTAAGCTTCCAGCAATGTCGCCAGCGGCAGCAAGAAATGCATCCATCTGCTCTTTTGTGCCGATGCTGACGCGGATGCAGTGTTCCAAGCCTTTGTCCGGAAAAAACGCGACAAGTATCTTTTGCCTTTCCAATGCTGCTTGCCACCATGAGCCGTCCTGTCCCGCGGGCACACGGGCCAGCAAGAAATTTGCGCGGGAGGGCGTTACGGAAAATCCGAGTTGCGACAGCGCGACTGTCACTCGCTCTCGTTCATCCTTGATGTGCTTGTGGTTCTCTGCGTAGGCGCCGCGATGCGCAAGCACGCTGATCCCAACGGCATGCCCGATGACGTTCATGTTGAAGACGTTCTGGATGTTTCGCAGCCTGCCAATAATTTCAGGGTGACCGAAACCGAAACCGACGCGAATGCCGGCGGCGGCATAGCTTTTCGAGAATGACCTCAAGATCAGAACGTTCGGATACCGGTTGATGAGGCGCAGGCCATGATCGGGTGCAAAGTCGACGTAGGCTTCATCAAGGACAACCAAGCGGTCCGATTGTGCTACGAGGCGTTCGATATCGCTTATCGGGAGGAATGTTCCGGTCGGATTGTTTGGATTGGCCAACATAATGAACTTGGCGTCTTTTGCCGGACCGGAAAGCAATTGCTCCATTGGCAGGGAATGAGCTTGACATCCGATTTCGAGAAACTCGGCTCCCTGAATCATGGCAAGTTTGCGGTTGAACGAAAACCCTGGCGACATCATCGCAACCTTATCGCCAGGCGCGAGGAAAGCTCTGTAGATGAGTCCGAGCAGTTCAGACGACCCGTTGCCTGCGATGACCTGATCCCTGGAAACGCCATAGGTGCTGGACGCCGCTTCCCTCAAGCTGATGTTATCGTCATCCGGATATAGATACTGGCACTTGAGAGCCGCCACTGCACTTTGCATTATGATTGGCGGCAACGGAAACGGGTTTTCATTCGTATTCAGCTTGACAAAATTTCCGTCCGGCGCCGGTCCGTTGGACGGCAGAGCATCTAACTGTCGCGTCACTGGCGGAAGAGCCGAAAGCACAGTTTGCAGTTTTGCATCGGACATATTTTAACTCCGTTTCATTCACCAGGGGCATCCGTATGAGCTCGCAACGAGAGCAACATGGCGGACAGGATTGACGATGGAAGCGTTGCCTCTCACACGATGGTCGCAACGCAGACACGGGAATTCGGCCAGGCTGTCCTCGATGAATCGAGTGGAAGCGGACGCGGACCTGCATCGCTGCCGCAAGGCGCTAAGCAGCTCAGCTCATCTGCTCGGTTTCAGATACGCTTGATCTCGACGCCGTATTTCCTCAGCACGTAGCCAATCTGGCGCGGGGTCAGTCCAAGGAGGCGCGCTGCCTTTGCCTGCACCCAGCCACATCTTTCCATGGCAGCAATGACGCGCTCTATGTCGGGGGTCCTCGCACCAATTGGGTGTGTTGCGCCGGCACGCGGGACTGTGGTCGCGGCCGAAGAGGCTGCCGCATCCGGCGGCGTGGCCGGATTCACTGACTCCGGCAGGATCGGCGCTGGTTGCAGCGCGGCCTTGCCCGATCTGCACTTCCACAGCGCCTCGGCAAAGCATTGGCCTTGGGAGCAGGCAAAGTCGTTTCTCCCGATTGATAGTCCCTCGGCCAGGATCGCTGTCCGGTGCACGCAATTTTCAAGCTCGCGAATGTTGCCGGGAAACTCACATTTCATCAGCACTTCAATCGCACACGGATCGAAGGTAAGCGTACAGCCGTTCTCGTCGTTGAACTTCTTGAGAAACTCAGCTGCGAGCAGCGGAATATCGCTGCGCCTCTGGCGCAATGCTGGTACCAGCAAGGGAACCACGTTGATGCGGTAGTATAGGTCGGCGCGGAACTCATTCCTTGCAACCGCCTCTTCCAGGTTCCTGTTCGTGGCGGCAATCACGCGAACATCGACCTTAATGGTCTGATTGCTGCCGACGCGCTCAAACTCCTGCTCCTGCAGCACGCGCAGTAGCTTTGCCTGGAACGAGGCCGAGATCTCGCCAATCTCATCCAGAAACAACGTCCCCTTGTCAGCGAGCTCAAAGCGCCCCTTGCGGGAGTTGAATGCGCTTGTGAAGGCACCCTTCTCATGACCGAACAATTCGGATTCCAGGACTGTCTCTGGGAGCGCTGCACAATTGAGTTTAACGAAGGGCCGCTTGGCGCGCGGCGATAACTCGTGAATTGCCTTGGCAGCCAGCTCCTTCCCGGTACCGGACTCGCCTCGCAACAGAACCGTGGTTTTTGCCTTGGCTACGATCGCGATCTTCTCCAGCAGCGCGCTTATCGCCGGACTGTCACCAATCATCCCCTCGACATGAACTTTTTTGCGCCGGGGTGCAGGGTGCTTAACATCTGAAAATTTCGTTTGCAGCCGATCTTCCAACTCCGGCGGTCGCTCGCGGTCCCCCGCGCAGAAGCGGTGCAACTTGACTGTCTGTCCCACCATGTTGGCAATCATGGTGAGCAGCCGGACATCGTAATCGAGCCGATAGCTTGACCTGCTTTCCAAAGCCCTGTCCATAGTCATCGCGCCTACGGCGTTTCCATCAACACGAATGGGAACGCCGATGAAGGACACGGTGTCGGAGGCCCCAAGCACCTCGATGTCAGCGGCAGTGAAGGCCGGATGCATCGCTATGTCCTCGGCGATGAGCGGCGTGTCCGTCGTCACAATCTGATCGATGGCGTTGCGCGGCACGCGCGACCGGGAGGGCTCATTGCTGTTCGTGTCGCAGTCGCTGGCCACGGTGATGTCCAGTCCGGCCTCGGCATCGCAGAGAGTGATGATGCCGTGCCGCATCTGCACTAACGAGTGCAGGAGATCAACGACCTTGGCCAACGTGAGTTCGAGCCGGGCGGGACCGGTGAGTATTTTCGATATTTCGAAGATTCCGGTGAGGGCGCGCTCGTGCAATGCCCCATTCGCAGGATTCGTCTCGGACGTTGGACAACCCCTTATCGCATCCGGCAGCGATATGCCGCACTCGCTGGCATTTTGTTCTGATTTGCGAATGTTGTGGTGCATGTGATCCTCGATCTCGCGCCATCAAACGTAGGCCGGCGGCATGTGCGCCCGCGACGTCGCGAGCAAGCCCGAAAATACTCCGACGTGAACTCGTGCCGCCGCCGTTTGGTCGAGTGCAAAGCGGATCGAACCCTGATGCATCGCTTGGCTCTCCCCTCCACGAAGCTTGGCCATGGTCTCGGCTTGCACCAAGGCAACCACACGTTGTTTTCAACAGACTGGAGCGAGGCGGGATAGTCAATCGAGCTTTCTTTCATTCGTGAAAGGAAACCTCGCGGCATATGATAGAATTCATCAATTCTGTTTTTGCCGTCGAACGACGGAAATACTTGCGCCGGCGATGCGGTGCCCGAGCGGCTGACCGCGCCGAGTGTAAAAGCCGGGCCGTGCCATTCACCAGCGCCCGCGAAGGAGGGGCGGAATTGATAATAACCGCCAACTGCACTGGTCGTTTGCGGCAACCGCCATTTTGCTCGAGTGTCATGCGGCGGCGGTGTCGCGTGTGAAGGCGCGAAGCTGGCGTCGAGTACGGCTTGGTAGGCGGTGCTCGCAATTTCCAGATCGCATCGTCGTGGTCAGCGCCAACGGCGTCAATCTCTACGTCTCGACGTGGCTTTCATGCAGCGGGAGCGCTGCAAAGAGCACAGCCATTCTCGGCTCTGATGCCACCGATGAACCGCCAGCCAGAGGGATCGACCGGCAGCACTCTGTCAGTGAGCATCAACGGGTCGTGCTGGACCCTCGTCGTTCCCGCCTTGTGCCAGGGCATTCATTCCATCATGGGTGCCACGGCTAGTCAGGGAAAGCGAAGCTCTCGGCCTCCTCTAGACCAACGGATTTCGTCATGTGGCGCAGGCGTTCCGGCGAGAGGAACTCGCCTGTCACAGCGCTTCCGAACAGGGGTAAGTTAGCCTGTCATCTGGACGGGCTTATGAACAGGCGACCTATTTGGTACGCGCTGGCGCCAGCGATGCGGCCCGGTCCAAAGCCGGCTAAAACGAGGAACCCACCACGCTCTGTGCAGCAAACCGCTAGCCAGAGGGATCGACCGGCAGCACTCTGCCAGAGACATCAAGGGCGTGCCGGACCGCGGCCTATCCCGCTGGTCTGACACCGCATCATTCCTCCATCATTGGCGAGCCCACCTCAGTTCAGGTCATGCGGATTCATCTGGCATGGGTATTGCGGCGGCGTTGGTGCAGCGTTCGACCGGAGCGCCGCGATAGGGAGAAGCCCGGGAGAAGTCACGCCACCTCGATCCGGTCAGGGAGAGAGAACCAGTGTCAGCTGCACAAGTCCGCGGCGCGAGTCCCGCGCCCCGCAAACCCTTCTACACCAAGCTCTACGCCCAGGTGCTTGCCGCCATCGCGCTCGGCGTCGCAATTGGCTATTTTTATCCGGAGACCGGCGAGAGCCTGAAGCCGCTGGGTGATGCCTTCATCAAGCTGGTCAAGATGATCATCGCGCCTGTCATCTTCCTGACAATTGCCACCGGCATTGCCGGCATGAACGATCTTCATAAGGTCGGCCGGGTCGCCGGTAAAGCGATGGTCTATTTCCTCACCTTCTCGACACTCGCGCTGATCGTCGGCCTCATCGTCGCCAATGTCGTCCAGCCTGGCGCCGGCCTCAACATTGATCCGGCCTCGCTCGATGTCCAGGCCGTGAATACCTATGCCGCAAAAGCCAGCGAGCAGTCGGTCACCGGCTTCCTGATGAACATCATCCCGCCAACGATCGTCGGTGCCTTCGCGGAAGGCGACATCCTGCAGGTGCTGTTCTTCTCGGTTCTGTTCGGCATGGCGCTTGCGATGGCCGGCGAGCCGGGCAAGCCTGTCGTTTGCTTCCTTCAGGCGCTCATCGCGCCTGTCTTCAAGCTCGTTGGAATTCTGATGAAGGCCGCGCCGATCGGCGCTTTTGGCGCAATGGCCTTCACCATCGGCAGATATGGCATCGGTTCGGTGGTCAACCTCGCGATGCTGGTCGCGACGTTCTATTTCACCGCCTTCCTCTTCGTGTTCGGGGTTCTCGGCGCGGTCTGTCGCTACAACGGCTTCTCGATCTGTTCTCTCATTCGCTACATCAAGGAAGAGCTGCTGCTTGTCCTCGCAACGTCCTCCTCGGAGGCGGCGCTCCCTTCGCTGATGCAGAAAATGGAGAAGGCAGGCGCCAGGCGTTCGGTTGTGGGTCTCGTCATCCCGGCCGGATACTCATTCAATCTGGACGGCACGAATATCTACATGACGCTGGCGGCCCTCTTCATCGCGCAGGCGACGAACACGGATCTGTCCATCGGCGATCAGGTGCTGCTGCTGCTCGTAGCAATGCTTTCCTCCAAGGGCGCTGCAGGTGTCACAGGCGCGGGCTTCATCACCCTGGCGGCTACGCTCGCCGTAGTTCCGAGTGTTCCCGTTGCTGGGATGGCACTGATACTCGGCATCGACCGCTTCATGTCCGAATGCCGGGCGCTGACGAATTGCGTCGGCAACGCAGTGGCATCCCTCGTCGTCGCCCGCTGGGAAGGAGAATTGGACCGAGCACAGATGAAAGCCGCCTTCTGCGGTCATCAGCTTGCCGAGGCATCAAACCGGCTACCCTCCTCCAAGTAAGGTGGGCGGCCCACGACCTGTTAAGTCGCCTAGCTGGTCACATGAACTGAACGACCGACCCGCAGCCTCTAAACGGCTCCTCACGGACCATGTAGCCGAAGCGCTAAATGTGTGAGTGCAAACCGTCACCGCCCTTTAAGCGAATGAGCCTTTCAGTATACCCGGCCGGTTTACGTCTGGAATGATGTTCGTCCAACACGCTGTTGGCCATTCGTATGGGACGTTTTCACTTTGCCACCCGAAACCGAAACGCGTTAGGCGACAGAGAGCCGGCCCGCGTCAAAAACCGATCAGAATAGGGACCTATGACCAAGCGCCCCACAATTGCCGATCTCGCCCGCGAAGCCCGAGTCAGCGTAGCAACGATCGATCGGGTTCTGAACGCCCGCCATCCGGTGCGCGAGGAGACCGCGCGGCGGGTCCACGACGCCGCCCACGCGATCGGCTATCATGCTGCCGGGCTAATCAAGCAGCGCTTACGGCGAGACCTACCGCACTACCGTCTGGGCTTCATCTTGAGAAAACCGGCCCAGCATTTCTACCAAGATTTTGCGCGCGAGGTCGAAGCATCGGTCAATTTGGCCCAGTCCTTCCACGGCATTCCGCTCGTCGAATTCGCCCCGTCACATATGCCGAGCGACCTGATCGCACGGCTCAAGGATTTGGGCGCACGCTGCCATGCGATCGCGATGGTGGCACCGGACCACCCGAAAATTACAGCAGCGGTTGAGGACCTCAAGGCCAAAGGCATTCCGGTTTTCTCGCTGCTTTCCGACTTCGCCGCCGGCGTACGACAGGGGTATATCGGCCTTAACAACCGCAAGGTGGGGCGCACGGCCGCTTGGATGGTGTCGAAGGTCGCAAAACGGCCCGGCAAAGTGGCGGTTTTTGTCGGCAGCCATCGTTTCCAGGGGCACGAGCTCCGTGACGTCGGCTTTCGCTCCTATTGCCGTGAGAACGCGCCCACGTTCGAGGTGCTGGATCCTGTCATGAACCTCGAGAAACGGCAGATCACCTACGAGGCAACGCTTGATCTCATGCAGCGAGAGCCCGAGCTCGTCGGCTTCTATGTCGCCGGCGGCGGCATGGAGGGCGCCATCTCCGCGCTCCGAGAAGAGGGCAAAAGTCGCGATCTCGTCGCGATCGTGAATGAAATCACGCCGGAGTCTCGGGCGGCGCTCGCAGATAATATCGTCACGATGGCGGTCGCCACGCCAATGCGCCGACTTTGCCGGGAGCTGATAACGCTGATGACGCGGGCTATCGAGACCGGCACCGCTGAAACACCCGGACAGACATTTCTCCCGTTCGACATCCATCTGCCGGAAAATATATGAAACTCATGGGCTCTATCGTGAGCGGGGAGTTTCCTTTCATAAACCAGAGAAAGTTGAATGATGATCCAATCCCGCGGGGTGGCCGCACCCACGGACCTCAGCCGGGCAGAATGTAGCGCCGATTAGATGAACGGATCGGCCACGCGTTCAGGCAGAAGCGCGGGGTCAATTGCCTGGGTCCGCAGCGTCAAGCTCGACCGGCTTCATTGCCAAGTGCCCGACTTTCTCGGTGCAGGGGACTGTGGTCGACGCCAGTAGCCGAGCGAGGCTGGCACAGATTGGATCGACCACGTCGACCGCCATCTCCTCGCCTGGCCGCGCGTGAAAAGCCGCGGCAAGGCCTGCGACGTGGCAATTAAGTGGGGCTGAGCATCTTCTGGGACTCCGCAAGCAAAATCGGAGGCGGCAGTCAATCCAGTAGCAACCCCGGGCGTGTGTTCTGCTCGTTCCTGGCCCTCGTACTTGACAAGCAACTGCACCGCTCTGCTGGGCAAAGGCCCGGTGTTTAAGTGGGACTTAACATCTTCCGGGACTTCGCACGTGAAATCGAGGTGGCAGTCGGTACCAACAACCGCAAGGTCGGATCGGCGTGCACGAGACGCTCATTGATTTCAGGCAAAGGCGCCAGGCTAGATGCCTCCTGCAACATCATTTCCCGCATCCACATGCTTGCCGGATCAGTATTGTGAAGCTCAGGCCACTGGACGGCCTCCGTGAATGCGGGAGGAGGAAGTGGCGGCGGAAGTTGGACAATCCGCAGGGGTGTTGTTTTTGCGAAATGCTGCGCCAGCCGTAAGGGCATGGTCCCGATGCGGTTGCTGCCTGACAGGACGGGCGCGATCAGGCTAAAGCCCTGTACGACGACCTCGACACGTCTCTCGAAACCGTGCTCGAGCAAATACCATTCCTCCATGGTGGGCTGCCGGGTGTGCCTGAATTTGAGCACGACATGCCCCATGGACAAGTATCGCTCGAATGTAAGTGGCTCTGACAGCTGCTTGTTCGTGCCGCAGCCTACGCATACGAGCATATCTTCGAACAGGACTGCGCGAGGATGTTTCGACATGAACACTTCCGGCATAATCAGAAAATCAAGGTCGCCGCGCCGGAGAAGCTCCTCGGGGTCGTCGCAAATAGGCAGACATTCAAAGCGAACGGCGGGTGCTTCCCGCGCAGCACGCTCTACGATCTTCTTAAAAAATACGAGCGTGATGTAATCGGAAAGCATCATTCGGAAGAGACGATCCGATTGGGCTGGGTTGAAAGCGTCGGAGGAAATAATCGATAGCTGGATGTGCAGCAATGCCTCCCGGACTGCTGTGGCGAGCCCGTCGGCGCGCGGTGTCAAAATGAGCTCGCGGCCGTTCATCGTAAATAGCTCATCGTTGAAATAGGCGCGTAACCGAGCAACGGCGGCGCTCATGGCCGGCTGGCTCAGGTTGATACTGCGAGCCGCGGCAGTGACTTTACGCTCCCTCATCAGAGCGTCCAGCACAACGAGGAGATTTAGATCGAGTCCCTTGAAACGCATGTCATGTTCTATCCAACGCGTGGATGCGTATCATTCAAACAATCAATTTTACGAATTTACGAGCCATGCATTAGAGGAACGTTAATGAGCGACGTCAAGCTCAAATCGACGACACGGGCCGGAACTTCGAGAGAGCGTCTGGCTCACCTTCGCCAACGACAACGGCTGAATGCAGCCAACAGCGCCGCTTTGGTCGGGTAATGCGGCCGCAAAAAACTAATATGAAGAGAGGTCCTGAATGCGCCATCAGGTGCAGTGGAAGTTGTGCTGGGAAAACGAATTGCAGCTCTCCGATCACGTTGAGCTCGCCGAGTTCTTTCGTGATACGTACGGGCCGACTGGGGCGTCCAACGCAGAACCGTTCGAAGGTAGTCGAAGCTGGGCCGGAGCCAGGCCTGAACTCCGCGTGATCGCCTATGATTCAAGTGGTGTAGCGGCTCACATGGGCATACTGCGCCGTTTCATCAAGGTTGACGCGGTCGACCTGTTGGTGGCTGAGCTGGGCCTGTACGGGGTACGCCCGGACCTTGAGGGTCTCGGAATCGCCCATTCAATCCATGTCATGCTTCCAATACTGCAGGAGCTTGGCGTTCCATTCGCTTTCGGAACGGTCCGGGACGCGCTGCGGAATCATGTTGAGAGGTTCGGGCGGCGATACAGGCCTTTGGCCGTTTTGTCGGGAATTCGCGTGCGCTCGACCCGACCAGAGGCCCGCCTCGACCTGCCGCCCACACGCATCGATGACGCACTCACCATTGTTCTGCCGGTTGGACGGCCGATCAGCGAATGGCCCACGGGCACGATGATAGATCGGAACGGACCAGAGCTATGAGCCGTCCCGATTGCTTGTACGAAGTGCGCCGTGAGTGCTCTGACGGCACCGGCCGTCGCAGCGTTTATCTGACGTTTGACGACGGTCCCAATCGACTTTTCACACCGGAGATTCTCGATGTGTTGGCAGAGCAGCGGGTGCCGGCGACTTTCTTCGTCATCGGCGCCTACGCCTTAGAGCACCCAGATCTAATCCAACGGATGATCGCAGAAGGGCACGAGGTAGGCAACCACACGATGTCTCATCCGGATCTGTACCAATGCGGTTTCGGCGAAGTGCAACGTGAGGTCTTTGAAGCGAACGACGCCATCATGAGAGCGTGCCCGCAGGCCTCGGTGCGCTATGTTCGCGCGCCCTACGGCGCCTGGAGTGAAGAAGTCTTCACAGCGTCACAGATCGCCGGGCTGGCGGCCCTCCATTGGTCCGTCGACCCTCGAGATTGGTCTCGCCCTGGGGTCGACGCGATTATCGATAAAGTGCTCGCCTCTGTCCGGCCGGGCGCAATCGTACTCTTGCACGACGGATGCCCTCCCGGCGAGTTGGGCCGGGGCGCTCACGCCGGTCTGCGCGACCAGACGGTCACGGCGCTGTCCCGGCTGATTCCAGCATTGCGTGAGCGCGGATTTGTAATCCGCTCACTTCCTCAACATCACTGAACAAACGAGATCCCATGACTCTTCTTGGTACAACCAGCACTGTGGCCATATCGCTTTATGCGCTGCTCTCGACTGCTTATAAGAGCATGCAGGGGCTTTATGCTCTGCCGACAAACGACTCATCGGCGTTGGAGGTTCTCGTCGGCTCCGATCAACTGCCCAGCGTGGATGTCATCGTCCCCTGCTTCAACGAGGATCCGCGCACGCTTTCAGAGTGCCTGGCTTCCATTGCCGACCAAGAATACGCCGGAAGACTTCGGGTCTATGTGGTTGATGACGGTTCTGGAAATCGCGAAGCCTTAGGAACTGTCCACGAAACCTACGCGCGCGACCCTAGGTTCGACATCATTTTGCTTCCCGAGAATGTTGGAAAGCGCAAGGCGCAGATCGCCGCGATACGCCGCTCATCAGGGGATCTGGTGCTTAACGTTGATTCAGACACGTTACTCGCGTCCGACGTCATTGCCAAGCTTGTACCGAAGATGCGAGATTCAGCGGTCGGCGCAGTCATGGGTCAGTTGACGGCCAGTAACCGGACCGAGAGCTGGCTGACCAGGCTGATAGACATGGAGTACTGGCTGGCTTGCAACGAGGAGCGCGCGGCGCAGGCTCGCTTCGGTGCCGTTATGTGCTGTTGCGGCCCATGTGCCATGTACCGCCGGTCTGCGCTCCTTTTGTTACTGGACCAGTACGAGTCGCAGTTTTTTCGGGGCAAGCCAAGCGACTTCGGTGAGGATCGCCATCTTACTATCCTGATGCTGAAAGCAGGCTTTCGAACCGAGTACGTTCCGAGCGCCATCGCGGCCACAGTCGTCCCGAACAGACTAGGACCGTATCTGCGCCAACAACTCCGTTGGGCACGAAGCACATTCCGGGACACGCTGCTTGGGCTGCGCTTGCTGCCCAGCCTGAATAGCTATCTCACGTTGGACGTGGTCGGACAGAATCTCGGCGCGCTACTCCTCGCCATATCGGTATTAACGGGCCTCGCACATTTCGCACTGACAGGCTCTGTGCCTTGGTGGACAGGACTGATGATTGTGTCCATGACCATGCTCCGATGCAGCGTGGTAGCATTTCGTGCCCGACAGTTTCGATTTCTGGGCTTTTCGCTGCACACGTTCATCAACATCTTTCTCTTGCTTCCGTTGAAAGCCTACGCGCTGTGTACATTGAGCAATAGCGATTGGCTGTCGCGAGGCTCTGCTGTCGCTACATCGAACACTGGGGGAAAACAGGCTCCCACCCAAACTCCGATCACTGGTTCCAGCAGGGCAGAATTCTCGCCGCATGCGGCTCCGCTTCGCAGGCTCAATCTTGCGCGGGATTCTTCGGAATTAGTGCTGTCGGGCAACATTTGCGGCGACGAGTGATCGCTAATTACCTAGTGGACGAGAGGTGCACGAGTTTGACCCAGAACGTGAATCATCAGTTGCTTGATCGGGAATTGGCCGCAGACGATCCGTGGCTTCTCGACGGCAATCCTTTCGAGCGGAAGCGCCACACGCAAATGCTCCAGCTGGCGCTTGCCCAAGGCTCCATTTCAAATGCCCTCGAAGTCGGGTGCGCTGCCGGCGCATTCACGGAAAAACTAGCCCCCTACTGCCAAGGGCTCACCGTCATCGATGTCGTGGCGCAAGCGATTGCTCGAGCACGTCAACGGATAAACGAGCCGTCGCGCATCAACTGGATAGTCTCCGATGTTCAACAGTTTTCGACCGACGAGTTGTTTGACCTGATCGTTGTGGCGGAGGTCCTCTACTATCTCGAAGACATAGCCGAGATGCGCGCGGCCGTCAAAAACCTGGTGCGGGTGCTTGCGCCTGGCGGGCATCTGATCTTCGGATCGGCAAGGGATGCTAATTGCCGTCGCTGGGGCCACGCCGCTGGTGCTGAGCCGGTCATCGCCATGCTGAACGAAACGTTGATCGAGGTAGAGCGTCTTGAGTGTCGGGGCGAGTCGGTCAACGAAGACTGCTTGCTCGTCCGTTTCCGAAACCCGCTTTCCGCTTCCTGATGAATCGAATCTATCGCCGTTAACCTGGAGACACTATGCGCATCTTTGGTATCAAGCTGACCCATGATGGGGCGATCGCCCTGGTCGAGGATGGACGGCTCGTCTTCTGCGTTGACCAGGAAAAGCGGCACAACGATCCGCGTTACCAAGCCATCGATAATCTATACGCAATTGTCGCCGCTTTACCGGAACAGGGGCTAAATCCTTGTGATGTCGATCAGTTCGTTATCGACGGCTGGAATGGCGAAGACGAGTCACAGTTTCAGGTCCGGCAGGCAACCAAGCAACCGCCAGTCTTGGCGTCCCTCTCGGTAAAATGAACCCATGTCCATGGTAGCGATCGATCTTACTGACGTAAGCAAAACTTATGACAAGCTCGTTGTCGACAGACTGTCGTTCCGCGTTGCGGCGGGGGAATGCTTCGGGCTCTTGGGACCGAACGGCGCGGGCAAAAGCACGATTGCGCGTATGGTCCTCGGCATGACATCGCCCGATGCGGGGAAGATTACTGTGCTCGGCGTTCCAGTGCCGGCGCGCGCGCGTTTGGCACGTATGCGCATCGGCGTGGTCCCGCAGTTCGACAATCTTGATACCGCGTTCACTGTACGCGAGAACCTGTTGGTGTTCGGGCGCTACTTCCGGATGAGCAGACGCCAGATCGATGCGGTCATACCATCGCTGCTTGAGTTCGCCCGCCTCGAGAACAAAGCGGATGCGCGCGTCGCCGAACTGTCCGGCGGCATGAAGCGGCGCCTGACGCTCGCGCGTGCGCTGATCAATGACCCGCACTTGCTGGTGATGGACGAGCCGACCACCGGCCTCGATCCGCAGGCCCGCCACCTGATCTGGGAACGGCTGCGATCGCTGCTGGCGCGGGGCAAGACTATTCTTTTGACTACCCATTTCATGGAAGAGGCCGAGCGGCTGTGCGATCGGCTGTGCGTTATGGAGGAGGGGCGCAAGATCGCCGAAGGCCGCCCGTCCGCACTCATTGACGAGCAGATCGGCTGTGACGTGGTCGAGGTCTACGGCGGCAATCCGCATGAACTGGGTGCGCTGATCCGGCCGTACGCACAGCGCATTGAGGTGAGCGGTGAGACGCTTTTTTGCTATGCACCCGATCCGGAGCAGGTGCTGGCGCAGCTACGCGGGCGCGCGGGTCTACGCCTTCTGCAGCGTCCTCCCAATCTCGAGGATGTGTTTTTGCGGCTAACCGGGCGCGAGATGGAGGACTGAACAATGGGCGAACGTTATGCGGCGGGCATGCCCGCCAATGCGTGGAATTGGGTCGCGGTTTGGCGCCGCAACTATCTTGGATGGAAGAAAATCGGGCTTGCATCGGTGCTCGGCAACCTCGCCGATCCGATGATCTATCTGTTCGGTCTCGGCTTTGGAATCGGAACAATGATAGGTCCTGTTGAGGGCACTTCGTACATTGCGTTTCTCGCGGCTGGCATGGTTGCCACAAGCGCGATGGCATCGGCGACCGCTGAAACGGTTTACGGGAGTTTCGGCCGCATGGGCGACCAGCGCACCTGGGAAGGAATGCTATGCACTCAGCTGACGCTCGGCGATATCTTACTCGGCGAATTGGCGTGGGCAGCCACCAAGGCCCTGATGGCGGGCACAGCAATCACTATTGTTGCGACCACGCTAGGCTACGCATCGTGGCCATCCATCCTCTGCTTGCTGCCAGTCATCGCTCTCAGTGGCCTCGCCTTCGCGAGTCTAGCGATGGTCGTCACGGCGCTTGCGCCCAGTTATGAATATTTCATATTTTATAATACGCTTGTTATAACACCCATGCTGTTCCTTTGCGGCGCGATGTTTCCGGTCAACCAATTGCCCGGCGCTTTTCAGGACGTCGCCTCCTTGTTGCCGCTCGCACATGCAATTGACCTCATTCGTCCGGCGATGCTTGGCCGTCCCGCCGGCAGCATGGGCCTGCATATCGGCGCGCTTTGCATATACACGGTTTTGCCGTTCTTCCTATCGGTTGCTCTGTTTCGTCGTCGGCTGATGCGTTGACGCTCTCACCATTCGTGAAATTGATTGTTTGGGCGATACCCATCCACGCGTCGGATAGGTCAATGCATGCGTTTTAAGGGACTCGATCTAAATCTCCTCGTTGTGCTGGACGCTTTGATCAGGGAGCGTAAAGTCACCGCCGCAGCCCGCAGTATTAACCTGAGTCAGCCGGCCATGAGCGCCGCCGTCGGTCGGTTACGCGCCTATTTCAGCGATGAGCTATTTACGATGAACGGCCGCGAACTCATTTTGACACCGCGCGCGGAGGGGCTCGCCACAGCAGTCCGGGAGGCATTGCTGCACATCCAGCTGTCGATTATTTCCTGGGACCCCTTTAACCCGGTCGGATCGGATCGTCGCTTCCGCATCATCCTTTCCGATTACCTCACACTCGTATTTTTTAAGAAAATCGTAAAGCGTGCTGCGCGGGAAGCTCCCGCCGTCCGCTTCGAATGTCTGCCTATTTCCGACGACCCCGAGGAGCTTCTCCGGCGCGGCGACGTTGATTTTCTGATTATGCCGGAAGTGTTCATGTCGAAACATCCTCGCGCAGCCCTGTTCGAAGATATGCTCGTATGCGTAGGCTGCGGCACGAACAAGCAGCTGTCAGAGCCACTTACATTCGACCGATACTTGTCGATGGGGCAGGTTGTGCTTAAATTCGGGGACACCCGGCAGCCCTCCATCGAGGAATGGTATTTGCTCGAGAACGGTTTCGAGAGACGTATCGAGGTCGTCGTACACGGCTTTAGCATGATCCCGCCCCTTCTATCAGGCACCAGCCGCATCGGGACCATGCCGTTGCGGCTGGCGCAGCATTTCGCGAAATTAACACCCTTGCGGATTGTCGAACTTCCGCCGCCACTTCCTGCCGCATTCACGGAGGCCGTCCAATGGCCTGCGCTTCACAATAATGATCCGGCAAGCCTATGGATGCGGGAAATGATGTTGCAGGAGGCATCTCGTATGATTGCCCTGCCTAAGAGCACCGGACGTCTCAGTTGTCGGCCGAATTGAGAAACTGACCCCTCGGTTATGGGAGGAGGCATGGATGGCGATTGGGATTGGGCGATTCCTGCATTGTCGAGAACGATGCAGGGAGAGCAGATCCTTCAGCCTGAAGAGGTGGCAGCGATGCTGCGGCGGCATGAGGTTGGCGGGGAACCGACGGGCGAAGGAATTCGGGTGCGCGCGCAACACCGTGCATCGGCATCTAAGCGAGGGCGGGACTGTTCCGTTTCGCAAGCCCGTGCGGCCGACGGCGTTTGACGGACTGGACGATTGGCTGCGGGAGCGCTTCTTCCCCCATGGGTCGAGCCGGATGACGATCTCGACCCGCTCCAGATGCACCGGGAACGCCTTGCGCGGTCGCGCAGCACGTCGCGGCTCGCCTGTCGGTCTTGCGGCCTTGCGGCCTCGAGTTCGGACTCAATCGCGCCGAGCCCGGTCTGGATTCGAAGGCGAAGGCCTGCTGGGCACGTTCGAGCTTCTCGGAGCTGCGACCGAAGCGCCGCGCTCCAGCTGCTTGACGATCCCTGAAGGTCGGCGAGCCTCTCCTGGGCACGCTCGTGTGTCGCCATCCGGACGATCTCGGCCTTGAGTGTTCGCTCCGGAGTTGTTGCAGTTCGGCCTTCTCCGCCGCCATGGGGACGAATATCGCCTTGAGCGGAACGATTTCGTGGAGACGGGCCAAAGCGCTTCTCTTCATGACGCCGACAAAAGCTTATTTTGCACGGCCAGAGGCCCGCCTTTTGCGCCTGAGTCACTTCGCCACGGCCTATCCGGCCGACGTCGGACGCCGTCTCCGTTCGGCTTAAGCGCGCCAGTCCATGCCTTCGACGAGCGCCATCAGTTGGTGCGTCTATCGGTTCCGCATGCGGAACTGACGAAGCTCAAGGACCTGACGCTCGTGCCCGGCATGCCGGCCGAAGCGATGGTCCAGACGGGCGAGCCTACGGCGCTTTCCTATTTTGTGAAGCCGCTGTCGGACCAAATCAGTCGGGCATTCCACGAGTAATGAAAGTAATTCTGTTAGCTTGGCGTAGGCCGCGTCGCGTAGAGCCCGTGCGGCCGACGTGCGGAAGCTGTCGTTCCGAGATCCTTGAACTCTCGGCTCGCGCGAACGCGCTCCCTAATGTTCCATTGCTCGCAATGGGCAGTGCTGGCGAGATACTCGGCAACACAGCCCTATGCCTGTTCTTCCGAGGCCGGCTTGACGGTGAGCGAATGCGTAACGCAGCTGTGAGGACCCGTCAGTTGTCGTTTCAGCTCGGCTTCGGTCAACTTCGACAGCCTGTCGGCGAAAGGCGCTATCACGAGACCATTGGCGGCAAATTGCCCCCCCCCCTGTTGCGCGGTAGCAGCATGCGTGTCGGGGAAGGAACCGTCTCCGGCCCCCATTCATCGCTGAGCCGCGCCGTACCCGCCGCCACCGGAACTTGTCCACGTCCAGCGCTTACGGTGCGGGTATGCCGGCGTCGAGCAAACAGAGAGAGGTTTGGGCCCAACCAGGGCGGCCGGTTACCAAGTTTTCCTCGTCCGCTTGAGTGTGAATGTTCGGGTCGATCGTCTGGGCGCGTCCCCGCCGCCTGCGAGCCCGCTACTGCTCAGCGGAAGGGCGAAGTGAACGTGAATGCATCCATTTCGTAAATGTGTGTCTATCCAAGCAATCGATTTCTCTAATTACCCGATGGGCAATATGAACGCGTCAGGCAGGGTGCATCATTAGGAGTATTTTTCGATGGCAAACATTATCGAGGGTAGCCCGGATGCCGAAACACTCCTCGGCACCAAGGGTGAAGATTGGATGGAGGGTTTCCAGGGCGGTGACTGGATTGACGGTCGTGGCGGCAACGACGAGATCTCGGCTGGCCCGGGCAGTGACCGAGCCCTTGGCGGCGAGGGTAACGACCGCATCTTCGGCGGAGATGGCTGGGACGATCTCTCCGGCGACAACGGCCGCTTCAACGCGCGCGTCTCCGGTGAGGACAATGACAGGCTCAGCGGCGGTCCCGGCCAGGATGTCCTCTACGTGGGTGACGGCCAGGATACGTTGACCGGGGGCACCGACAATGACACGTTCGTGTTCCAGTTCCACAATCCGGTGCCTGGGGTCAATCCGAGTGTCGGGTCGAAGCCGGACATTACCACTATCACCGATTTCAACCCGGCGGAGGACAAGTTCGCCTTCGATGCGGTGGGCCTCTACAACGACGGTTTTGGCGCGAACTTCGTCAACAACGCCAGCATACAGTCCGGCTACCCGGTGAGCAGCTTCTACAGTGGCGCGGCCTCGGGTGCGAACGGCGAACATGTCGTGGTAATCACTGGCGAATCTTTCAACTCTGCTAATGAGGCAGCGAGTGCGATCTCCGGCGAGCACGCCGGCGACATCATTGTCTACCAAAGCAGCTACACCGACAGAGTCGCAACTCTGGCCTATGTCACCGCCGACGGCAGCGCGCACGAGTTCGCCCACCTGGGCGGTGTGGTCACCGTGGCCGACCTAGGCCTGACCGCGTCGGACTTCACCTTCGTTTGATCCAGAAAAACGATACGGAACAGCGCCCCGCCCCCTGGGCGGGCGCTTTCCGTCTCCGCTACTTGCGATGGGCCGGGGCGCCGGGAGCAGTCGCAGCGTGTACAGCTTGACGAAGCCCTGCACGTCGCGCTGGTCGTACACCGAAATCTCCCTGAAGGCGTCTGTTCGGGCCCTTGCGGCCGGCCACGATGAATCCCTTCCAAACCTTCAGCCGGACGGTGTCGTTGTTGACCCGCTCCATTAGATGCCAAACCAAACAAATTCGGCGGGAGCACTGATCCTGAATCAGCGAGTCGGTTGCCGCTCGGGGAGCAATATAGGGAGCTGGGTCGCCAGATCCTCACGGAGACCTACGTGAGTAACCATTCCATGAAGGATTCAGCTTTGAGACCTTTCCCTCTGACTTCCGCTATTTGGGGAATTCTGTTGATCAGCGGCGTGGTCAACGTGCTTGCGCTGATCTCGCCGCTGTTCATGCTTCAAGTCTATGACCGCGTTCTGGCAAGTGGCAGCGTATCGACGCTGGTGGGGCTCGTCGTGCTTGCTGCGGGGCTTTATGCGTTCCAATGCCTGCTCGACATTTTGCGCGCCCGCGTGCTGCTGCGGATTGGCGAGCGTTTCGATGGAGAGTTTTCCGGACGCGTTCACGATGCGATCGTTCGCCTTCCGCTTTCAACGCGCATGCCGGGCGACGGCTTGCAGCCGCTTCGCGATCTCGACAATGTTCGCGGCTTCTTGGGTGGAAACGGTCCGACAGCGTTCTTCGATCTGCCATGGATGCTGTTTTATCTTGGCATTTGCTTCCTCCTTCATTTCTGGATCGGCATGACGGCACTTATCGGGGCGGTCGGCCTCACATCTCTGACACTCCTTGCCAACACTCTCTCGCAACGGCCGATAAGCGATACCGTTGCCCACAACATGGCACGCAATGGTCTGCTGCAAGCAGCGCGTTGCAATGCCGAGGTCGTGCGAGCTCTCGGCCTTGGAAAGCGGATCGCTGCCCGATGGCAAAAGGCCAATGCCAAGTATCTGGCCGCCAACCGGAAAGCTGGGGACTTGGCAGGTGGGCTGGGTGCCATTTCAAAATCGCTGCGCGTGCTGCTGCAATCGGCCATTCTTGCCGTCGGCGCGTACCTTGTCATCAGACAGGAGGCTACGGCCGGGGTTATGATTGCCAGTTCGATCATGATGGGGCGTGCGCTGGCTCCGGTCGATCTGGCCATTTCAAGCTGGAAACCTTTCCTCATGGCGCGCCAGGGTTGGGCGCGGCTGGAGGACCTCTTGGAAAAGGTTCCTGAATCCGCTCCTGTTATGCCAATGCCTGCACCTGAACGCGAACTGCGCCTCGAAGGCGTGACAATCGTTCCGCCCGGCGAAAGGAAGCCGACCGTGACCGGCCTTGCGTTTGCCATTCAGGCGGGAAGCGCACTCGGGATCATCGGTGCATCGGGCTCGGGCAAGTCGACACTCTCGCGCGCCATCGTCGGCGCATGGGCGCCGGTCGCCGGAAAGGTTCGCATCGACAGCGCAAGCCTCGATCAATGGGACCGGGAAGCACTAGGCCGTCATATCGGCTATCTGCCGCAAGGTGTTGAACTGTTCGACGGCACCATTGCCGAAAACATTGCTCGTTTTGAAGATAATCCTGACCCTGAGGCTATTGTCGCCGCGGCGAAAGCAGCGGGCACGCACGAACTGATCCTCCGATTTGAGCACGGCTACGAAACTCCGATCGGTGAGGCCGGATCGGCACTTTCCGCCGGGCAGCGCCAGCGTATCGGTCTTGCCCGTGCTCTTTATCGAGACCCTTTCCTTGTTGTGCTGGATGAACCCAATGCCAATCTCGATGCGGAAGGCGAGGCTGCGGTCGTTAAGGCGATCGCCTCCGTGCGCGAGCGCAAGGGCATTGCGGTTGTCGTCGCCCATCGGCCGAGCGCCATCCGCGCCGTGGATTTGGTGTTGGTGATGGAAGGTGGACGGCAGCGAGCATTCGGTGCGCGTGATGAAGCACTTTCCAAAGTCCTGAAGGGGACAGCGATGGCACGAGGCGCTGGCGTCAAGGCCATCGAATCTACACAGGATCATGTGGGAGAGCGCGCTGACATGGAGGATCCCGGTGTCCGGCATTCATCAGAACAATGACGTTTCCAGCTCCATTCGCCGCCACCTGGTGGCGGGCCTTCTGGCGAGCGTAATCTTTGTGGGAGGAGCCGGAGCCTGGGCGGCCTTCACGAATCTCTCCGGTGCGGTTGTCGCGTCCGGACACTTTGTCGTCGATTCCTATGTCAAGAAGGTGCAGCACCCGACCGGCGGGGTGGTGGGAGAAATCCTGGTGCGCGAAGGCGATAAAGTGAAAGCCGGCGACATCCTCATGCGGCTCGATGCCACCCAGACGCGCGCCAATCTCGCCATAGTCACCAAGCGGCTCGATGAGCTCGCCGCCTACCAGGCAAGACTCGATGCTGAACGTGACGATCTCGCGGAGATCGCCTTCCCGGACTGGCTGCTCGTCCGAAGAGATGTTCCGGACGTAGCTTCGGCAATACATAGCGAGACGCTGCTGTTCGAATTCCGCAGACAATCCCGCGACGGAAAGCAGGCGCAACTGGCGGAACACATTACTCAATATCACCACGAGATCGAAGGATTCGAGGCGCAGGAAATTGCCTGTGAAAAAAGGATCGAGGTTCTCCTTAAGGAAATTGCTGTTCTGAGTGGGCTGCGCGACCAAGGCATTGTCTCGGACCAACGGTTGAACAGCCTGAAGATCCAGGTTGCCACTTTCGGTGGCGAACGCGGTGAGAAGATCGCACATCAGGCACAGACAGCAGCCCGCATAGCCGAAACGCGCCTGCAGATCCCGCAGATCGATCAGGATTTCAAGACCGAAGTCGGCCAGGAGCTCAGAGAGGTTCAGGCGCAGATCGGGGAGTATGGTGAGCGCAAGGTGGCGGCTGAACAGGAACTGCGACGGATCGATATCGTCGCGCCGCAGTCAGGCACCATTCAACAACTCGCAGTTCATACGCTCGGCGGAGTGATTACGCCCGCCGATCCGATCATGCTAATCGTGCCGGAAGGCGACGATCTTGCGCTGGAAGTACGGATCACCCCGAAGGACATCGACCAAATCCAGCTTGGTCACAAGGCCGTGCTGCGGATGTCAGCCTTCAATCTGAGAACCACGCCGGAATTGAACGGATATGTCAGCCGGATCGCAGCAGATCTGGCGACGGACGAAAAAAACGGCATTTCGTATTACCTGGTGCGTCTATCGGTTCCGCATGCGGAACTGACGAAGCTCAAGGACCTGACGCTCGTGCCCGGCATGCCGGCCGAAGCGATGGTCCAGACGGGCGAGCGTACGGCGCTTTCCTATTTTGTGAAGCCGCTGTCGGACCAAATCAGTCGGACATTCCGGGAGGAATGAAATAAGCCACAGAAATATATTGTTGTATTTCTTGGTTTCTTTGAGAGTGGTAACACCTGAAGGCACAGACATATTTCCTCATTTGCCTCTGGTCACCACTTCTTTCTGTACTGAATTTAGCATCTTAACGTACCCTCAAATGCAGAAATGTCCGCGTTTCATGTTGCAACTGAGTATCCTTGGTTTTCAACGGTTTTTAATGGTGCGCGACATGAAAGGCGACACGAAACACCGCCACCAGCGGCAGCGGGCTGTTCGTTTCTCTTCTGCGGAATGAAAGTCAGTCAGTGCCGCGTGGCTGACATCGCCTCGAACATATCCCAAGCCTCATCTCGGTTTCGGTGCTTGCCGGGAATGCGGACCCAGCACTGCTTCGCAAAGATCCGAGCTTCTAGATCGTCATCAGGATGCGTATCGGTCATAAGCGCCGTCCAGTCCCACTTCCGGGCTTCGCGGCGCATCACGTCGACCACAAACCAGCCGGAAGGCGGTCGATCACGTTCGGTGGTTCGCATGGCAGTTTCCTTCTGAACGAAAGATCCATCTCGACGGTCTCTTCACTGTGGGTGCAATGCATAGGAAGGTCAGAATCTCGCGGGAGGCGTCGGCTATGGCGCTTCAACTTGCCGTTCTTTGAAAGATCGCATCACAAAATGGTGTGGCGGTCTGAGCAACTGCCTCCCCGTTCGAACATCGCGATGATGATCATGCGTCCGCCGCAGCACGGGCACGGAAGCGCAAGCCGTCCGGTTCGGCTGATGGGTCGTTAGTGGCGGGAGGCACGGCCGCGAGCACGGGATCTGCGGTATTGTCGCATTAGATTACCTGGCTCGCGATCGAGACGGTCTCTTCGTCTTGCGTTGCCGTCGGCTCGATCTGAGATCGGGGCCTTCGATTGTTCAAGGGCCAGGTTCGGCGCTTTGCTCGAACAGGCTGTTCACCCCCTTTCCCGATCTGGCGATGAGCAGGCGAAGACGGTCGCTGCCCTGAACAAGGTCCTTTCGCGGGATGGATATGAGCTGGCCCAGGATGGCGAAATCTCCGGTCATCCGCTCTTCAGTTTTCGCTCTGTTGTGCGCGGGGTCGGTGGCAGGCCGAAGAACCTGATCTTTGCCTCGCGGGGACCAAAGCCGGAGATCGGCTTCGCCGATGCGATCAACAACGACATCGTCATACTGTCCGGCGAAGAGAGCTGCCTTGTTTACGACCGGCCGATCGGCGCGAGCGGACTTCTGTGGTCGGAGCTCGTCGCCTGGTGGGGCGAGGTTGCGCCGGGAGCAGATGCCGCAAAACTCGGGGCGCGCCTTCAGGAATCGCTGGCCTCGGACGCGGAACGCAAGCTTTTCGCGACCTACTTCAAGTCCTATCGCTCCGCCCTCGGCGAGGAGTTGCCCGCACTCCTGCCGCAAGTCTATCTTCACTATGACCCTGCAGTGGTGAAGACCCTGCGTCATCGACTGCCTCTGCCGCGTCAGCGCATGGACTTCCTTATGTTACTTCGCAACCGTCAACGCATCGTGATCGAGGTCGATGGCAAGCACCATTTCTCGGAAAACGACCTCCCATCATTGAATGTCTATGCCGACATGGTGTCGGCTGACCGTGAACTGCGCCTTGCAGGATATGAGGTCTACCGGTTCGGCGCGAATGAACTGGTCGGTAGCGGTGCCGAGGCGAGGATCACGGATTTCTTCGAGAAGCTTTTTCGGCTGCACCGCATTCGGCAATGAGGGTGTCGGGTCTCGGGCAAAAGGATGACTTCGCGCGGTTTCACATGGTCCGCGAGCGCGTCAGCGGCAGCGATGCCGCAGCTTGGATCGGCCCTCACGCGGCCATAGGTCGGCGCGACCTCCTCGCGAGGCCAGCGCTCGACGACCGCATCGCGTTCCTGCAAGGCGCAAGGCCAGCCAGGGCGACCTCGCTTGCGGCACAACGAACGCGTACTATAACGGCCGCTCGGGGAAAGATGACATGGACCTTTTGTTCGACGACGCGCAGCTGAAGCGGGTGTGGAATCAAGAAGCCATCCCGGTCATCTTGCGACGCATCGGTAAGGGCGAGAAATTACGGGTGCGGTTGCCCTACGGAGAAGGCAATCGCAAGTGGCTGCGCAATGAACGCCGGCATCGCCCGGAATGGATCGAGGAGCTGCGTTGCTGGGACTTGCCGAAAGCCTGGCTAAATGATTTCGTCGATCGCGCGCTTGTACGCTACCGCAGCGTTTACATTATTCAGCCGTACCGCGAGCAGGAGAAATGTTCCCCTGCTTGCCTCAACGCAACTGGGCACGATTGCGAATGTTCCTGCATGGGCGAGAACCATGGTGCAGGCAATGACGGCAGCTGGTTTGAAGTATCCGAGACATTCGCAACGCGATGGGGTGGGCCTGAGCTGGCGTGTCGGCTTCTAACAGCCAAAAGTTGCGCGTCAGCAGGCGACCACGGGTAGGTCGGATTGTGGGTAGTCAAGCGCGGTGAGCGGAGGCCTGCACTACACGCAGCATCCCTGTTGACAATCAACCTTGATCCATCTGCTCTGGACCATGTTCCACGATGAACCTCGCGCGCTCCAACAACTCATCGAACGTGACAATTTCTGGGCGATTGGTGTGGCGCCGGTGAAGCTCGAATGAGCGAAACTTCGGGAGATTCGTCCCACGATCAAATTGAAATTCGGCCAGCGAACCGATGACGAGACAGGATCGCACGTAAGAGCCGCGTAGCTTGTTTGACATGGGAGGCGATTAGCGATGCCCATTTATTTCATCCTCGAGGAGAATAACGCCGATTGGCGGATGAAGATCGGTCGCGCGACGAACCTTAGAGGTCGTCGAGGTGCCTTACAGACCGGCAACTCGCGCCCGCTAAAGGTAGTGGGGTGGATCGAAGCGGAGAATGAGGCCGAAACGGAAAGGCGGCTCCACGAGAAATATGCAGCGCATAACATTGGCCGGCATGGAGGGAGTAGCGCCAGAGAGTGGTTCTACCTTCAACCCGCCGACATTCTCGAGGATCTGAAACGCGCGGGCATCAAGGGTTTCGTCGAAAAGAATGCAGATGCCTTTGAAGTCGTCGGTCACGATCGTGACGGCTCACCTGAATATCTCGGCGTCTGGGACTGGAGCAACCTCGAGCTTGAAGAGTGCTGCCCGTTTTGTGGCTGCTTGTGCGGCATGCACTTTCAGGACGCATCGCAGATGTTTCACTGTTTAAGCTGCGATGAACTCACCGATTTCTCACAGCCCGATTTTGACAACGAGGAAGACTATATGGCTTGGAAGGAGTACGAAGAGCGCTTGAAAGTAGGGCGTGCAAGTAAGGCGCGACGTAGCAGGTTAGCTTAGACGACGGCGGCTTTTGGGACCATTTGCACAGCGAATGAACGACCGACATCAGGCGCATTTGGGCCGCAAGCGGCCATCCGTTCTCATTGAGTGGTCTTGGGCAGCCGTGGTCTTCACTCGACCCCCTGCATGATGATAAATAACCCAAGAAGGATCTAGACCGAACCGGAAGAGACAAGGTGCAGGTGCGAGGCATTGAGAGAAATAGCAGGAACCGAACCAATCCACAGAAATATTTTGTTGGTATTTCTGTTGGTAGCAGATGCGACTAGCCTTCGTATAAGTCTCTGAAAGGAAAACGGGATTTTCTTCACTTGGATTCCGCCTCTGGGCACCATCATTTTCCTTAGCAAATTCAACGGGTTATCAAGTGGAAAAGTTGTCCACTTGAACAATTCCATGTCGCATCATGTTGCAACGATGGAAAGGCCGTGGTGGTGACGTTGTGGACGGATCGCTTCTTGGACGTCGAGCAAACTCAGTACAGCACCTTTGGTCTATCCGGAAGGGCTGGATCGACCGGTTTGAAAACCGTCGTCGTGCGCCATGCGCGCGGGTCTGTCCCCTGCTGCATCCCGTAGGGCTTCAGCATCCAGATGTGTGCGGTCATGACAGCACGGCCCTAGGCTCCAGGGTCGGCACTTCCAATCGGTCAATCAGGCCGGCAGCCGCCACATTCGCACACGACCTGTACCACGCAATTCCGTTTCCTCGAGCGGGTCGCAAGCAAATTTTGGTCCGAGCAGTTGGCGAGTTGCATCGGAAATACGGATTTCATCGGGCTCCGCGGACGTTTGAATGCGTGAGGCGAGGTTGACCGTCTCGCCCCACAGGTCGTAGGCGAACCGCCTTTTGCCTATGACGCCAGCGACGATCGGTCCTGAGTGAATTCCAATTCTCAGTCTCAGCGGCTCCCCTGCGAAACGTTCGCGCTTGACCGCCCTCCGCAGTTCAACTGCATAGCGCGCAAGGGCTAGTGCATGATCGGATCGCGCGGTGGGCAGGCCAGCGACCACCATTACACAATCGCCGATTGTCTTGATCTTTTCGCAGCCGTGTCGTTCCGAGAGCCGATCCGCCGCCTTGAAGAAGTAATTTAAGATAGCGAGCGTCGTTACGGCACCGACGCTTCGCGCTCTTTCCGTAAAACCGACGATGTCGGCAAAAAGCACACTCACCTCCGCGTGGTTGTCAGCAATTTTTTTGTGCGCTTTCAACCGCTCCGCGATCGAGGCCGGAAGAATGTTGAGGAGGAGGGTTTCGGCGCGCTGGTATTCTCGCGACAATCCCTCCTGGCTCTTCCTCAACGCCTCGTTTGTCGATTGTAATTTCTCGTTGAGTTGACGCTCCCTCTCTTGCAGGAGCGTCATTTCATAAGCCTTCTGTTGAAGCCGCTGCTTGTTGTCGCGTTCGGCAGTGGCGTCAAGAAAGAGCAACCACACGCAGTCGTCGTCGGCAAAGAAATGAAGGTCCGCGACACGCCCGCTGGGCAGTTCGACCATAGCCATATGATATGGAAGCTCCGGGAAAGGCAGCAAACCTTCCATGAATTGAAGCTGATCGGTGACAGGCCTACCGATGCGAACGGATAAGAGCCCGTAATGTTCAACGTTACCGCCCTTCGCGGCTATGCAAAGCTGGGCGTCAATTTTGACATATGCGACAGAGTGCTCGTTATAGAAGAAATCGTAAATCCAGTTTCCGACTTCTCTTGGCAATCTACGCATGGTCTATTTGGTGACCATCGAAGCAAGTTGAAGGAACGCATCATCGACATGCTCACCCGAAAGCGCACTTGTTAGATAGATTTGCCATCCACGTTGCCTCAGTCCGTTTATCTCACTATCCGGTATTACCCATCGATCGGCCAGATCGGATTTGTTGAACAGCAACACAAACGGCATAGCGCCGAATTCGGCCTCGACCCGCTCGCGCAGCGTGAGCGCGGCGGCAAGAGTAGCGGCGCGGGTTCCGTCGACGACAAGCACGAGCCCTGTCGCACCTCGCACATGGCTGACGCGGAATGAGCCGATATCGTCTTCGCCGGCCAAATCCCACAAAATCAGATCCACAGTTTTGTCCGGGAGCGCGACACTCTTCTTGTCGATTTTCACTCCCACCGTGGTCAAGTAGGTTTCTGAAAAGATGCTTTGCACAAACCTGCGAACCAGGCTGGTTTTTCCGACAGAGAACCCGCCCAACATACAGATCTTTTTTTGCAACATCTTGGGCTCCGCCCTAATCCAGGTTTACCGTAATTGAAACCCGGCGATTGGTGGAGCTACCAGTTTGACTATTTTCAGGCACCGCCGGTTCAAAGGTGCCCGCGCCCCGAACCAGCAGCAGTTCAGGAGCGACGCCGCGCTTGTTGAGAAGCGCACGAACTGTCTCGGCGCGGGCGGCGCTGATCGACGCGTTGGCCGTCTCACGGCCCGTGGCGTCCGAATGGCCGGTCAACATGAACCGCGCTGTTACGCCTGACTTGCGGGCATCTTGGGCGAATTCCTTTATTTGACCGGCCAATCTGTCGAGGACCGGCACCTGCTCTGGTCCCGGCACAACTTTGCCGGAAGAGAAGAAAATATCGGTCGTCTGGATGGCCTCTCTCAAATGATTGAGTTCTGCAAGGTCCAGCTCATGCAGCTGCGAGACATCCAGAACCACTCCGTCCGCCGAAAGTTGTTCGGCGGCGGCCTGCGCCCGGCTGATCCAGGCGGCAGGAGCCTCACCCACGACAACGATGCGACCCTGGATGATCGAAAGCTGGACCGATTTCGGCGGGGTCAGCGACGCCGTCAGCCGCTTCACCACGAACTTCGGATCAAGGCTCTGATAGAATTGCCACTGTGAATGAACGCGGGCGGGATCGACCTGCGTTCCGGACAGCAGAGCTTGCGGGTCGGCGGCAAGCGGGTCTCTCAGGCCGGAAATGTAGAAATGTCCGCCCCTCGCCGTTTGTTGGGCGACGATGATCCCCGGTTGGGCCTCAAGTCGCGACACATAATACTGCCAGTGCTCCGCCGCGCGTGCTTCGGGGCTCACATCACGAACCTTGGAGATGTCGAATTCCGGTCCGCCTGCCGAAAGCTGTCGGGCCGCTGCGCGTGCCCGATCTATCCAGGTGTCCGGAGCCTCGCCCTCGGCAACGATGCGATCATTGACGATCGAAAGTCGTACCGTATCCGGCGGATACAGCGACGCCGTCAGCCGCTTCAACACGAACTCCGGCTCAAGGCTCTGATAGAATTGCCACTGTGAATGAACGCGGGCGGGATCGACCTGCGTTCCGGACAGCAGAGCTTGCGGGTCGGCGGCAAGTGGGTCTCTCAGGCCGGCAATATAGAATTGGCCGTCGCGTATCTTTTGTTCTGCAACAATGATGCCCGGCTGGGTCTCCAGTCGCGACACATAGGCCTGCCAGCGCTCCGCCGCGCGTGCTTCGGGGCTCACATCACGAACCTTGGAGATGTCGAATTCCGGTCCGCCTGCCGAAAGCTGTCGGGCCGCTGCGCGCGCCCGATCTATCCAGGTGTCGGGAGCCTCGCCCTCGGCAACGATGCGATCATTGACGATCGAAAGCCGTACTGAATCCGGCGGAGCCAGCGACGCAGTCAGCCGCTTCAACACGAACTCCGGCTCAAGGCTCTGATAGAATTGCCACTGTGAATGAACGCGGGCGGGATCGACCTGCGTTCCAGACAACAGCGACTGCGGGTCGGCGCCAAGCGGGTCTCTCAGGCCGGCAATATAGAATTGGCCGCCGCGCATCTTTTGTTCTGCAACGATGATGCCCGGCTGGGTCTCCAGTCGCGACACATAGGCCTGCCAGCGCTGCCCGGATTGCCAGGAAAGAAAGAACCAACCGCCTGCCGGAATCAAAAACAGCAGGGCTGCAGCCACCACCAGCCACGGAAATCCCTGGTTTGATTCCTCCTGCTTCAGCTCAACGCAGGTCTGCAACTGCGCCTCTACGCCGGCCAACTGCGAACTGTCGCCGTCAAACTGCTCTAAAGCCTGTGAGCATTCATCATGGATGCGAAGCAATACATCGCGAACTATTTCATGTAATTCCTCTGGCGGATTTCCTCGGATCACCGAAACCAGGGTGGCAAACGGTCCAACTTCCGACCAGAGACGAAGGTCGCCAAAACGGATTGTGTCTAGGCCGCTCTGCTCTTTCTCATTAAATGAGTCTTTTACAAAATCTTGGATTGCACTGAGCATCGATGAAATGAGTTGAGGATCTTCGCTCGTTGCATTATCGGCAGTTACATGGGCTATCAAAAGCCCGGAATTACGGTTAATGAGAAAGACATGCTCTACACGATAGACAAGAGAATGCTTTAGCACAACTTCTGAGAAGCTCGCACCTGTCCTCCAGGCTTCAAATCTCCACTTGAGACCATGCCAAGTAAATATATGTCTTAAAGTTTCATTCAGCGACTGAAATGTCTGGTCGATCTTTTCCCCGATCGACTTGCGAATTGCCGGCAAAAACACCGGGTATAATATATCTGTCAGCGTGCGCGGGCTCTTCTGGATTGACCGTTGCACAGCCCTTTCGACAGCGGGCGCAAGCGCCTCGCCGAGCTGCGCATGAGGCGCTCGCGCGGCGGCACTGGGAAGAACGTCGCCCACTGCTGCCGCAAGCTGCTCGGGTTCGTCCAGCAGATGCGTAACTCGTGAAAGCTCCGAAATTTCGCGGCTGACCAGCAACTGGCGCAGCGTTTCCATGCGAGGATCGGCGGCTGGAACTCCGTCGAAACGCGCACGATAGTCCGGATCAACGTTCCGGGCAATTTCGATCAAAAGACGAGCCAGAGCCTCGCGATCAATCTCTGTATCGTTCGAGGCTGTTCTTTGCGGAAGGCTGATTGGGTCGACGGTTGACGTCAAGGTCCCATCAACTCACTTTCCAGTTACGTTCCGAGTTGCTCTTGCTGCCAACAGGATCCTGATTCAGACATTTTGCAACCTCGACAAACAAGCCGGCCAGAAGATTTCGGTCGGTCTTGACGTTGCTGAGATCGGCAAACATTTTCTCGATCAGCATCTGAACGCCTTCGTTCTTCTGCTTGATTTCCTCACGCAGTAAATGATCGTTTCGATTTATCCGGTCCGAAACGTCGCGCTCAAGCGCGCTCAATTGATCCGACAGCGCGCGCACCTGCTTTTCAAGTGTCTGGTTTTGCTCGCGAAGATTCCGGTCAATCTCCTTGTCGGCATCGGCCCGTGAATCTTTTTCGTTCCGCAATTGCGCCGCAAGCGAATCGACCTGCTTCTTTGCATTTGACTCGTACATGTCGAGATTGCGCTTGGCCTCGGATTCAACATCCTTAAAGCGCTGCAAGACCCGTTCTTCAAGCTTGGAAAAGCGGCGGTCATAGTCCTGCATCTGGTTGCCGAACAGCAGATCACGTATCTTGTCGACACCGACAGGGTCGCCGGAGCCCCCGTTTTCACGAGCCTGGACCCCCATGAAGTTCAGCCCGTTTCCTTCTGCGTTACCTATCAGATTTGCGTCCGCCTTCTTTTCTGAAGAAACGGAATTCGAAGATTCCTTGGCCATCCTGATACCCCATTTGCATACCTGCCGCGACGGAAACCATGGCAGCAAAATACCCGACCCGCAAGCCGGATTCGTCTTGACTTATACCTATTCGTGGGGCAGCCGAGCGCTACTCCCTCCGACTCAGAAATCTCGGCCAATCCACTTTGCGGCCCCGAGCTCGCCGGCACGAGCAAAGCCGCTGCCTCAGACGCGCGCAATGTCGCCAGCGCCGTCGGCAAGATCGCGGCCGAAGACCCGGAAACGATGGGCGGCGAAAGGCGTGACCAGACCGGACATCAGGATCCAGTTTGCGGCGATGACGACAAGCATGGTGGCGAGCATTCCCCTACGACCGAACTGCGGTTACGACGAGGAACCTCAGCAACGGCACCGCGCTGTGACCGGCAGCTGTCAAAGCTTTCCTACTCCGTCGTGCTCGCTTTTTTTCTGCGCCGATTGGTGTGCGACTGCGCGACGGCCATTTGCAACTCGGGTGTGACCTCCAACGGCGCATTCTCTGCCCCATGTGGGTTCTGTAGCCCCTGAATGTGGACGGTCGGAAACGGGAGTTCGATGCCCTGCTCCTTGAATGCCTGGCGGAGGCGTAAAAAGAATCTGCCTTTCATGCTGAAGGCACCCCCCGGTCTGGTCGTGACCTTGACCCTCAAGACGATGCCGTACTCGCCGAACTCCTGTACGCCCTGCATCTTGATCGGTTCGATCACCCAGTGTTTGAACTCCGGATCTTCCGCCAGTTCGAGGCCGATGCGCTTGATCAGCTTGCGGGCGAAGTCGATATCGGTGTCGTAGCCGACGGTGATGTTGAACTTGTCGGTAACCCAGTCACGGCTCTGGTTCTGCACTGCCCCGAGTTCACCGAAAGGTATCGTGAACAGCGGGCCACGGTGGTGGCGCAGCTTCACCGAGCGCAGTGAAAAGCTCTCAACCGTACCCTTGTAATTGCCCGAGGAAATATATTCGCCGACACGAAACGCATCATCGAGCAGAAAAAACACGCCCGAAATGATGTCCTTGACGATCGTCTGTGCGCCAAAGCCCACCGCGACGCCGACGACGCCGGCGCCGGCGATCAGCGGGCCGATCTGGATACCCACCGAGGCGAGCATCATCAGCACCGCCATCACGATGATCGATGCGAGCAGAATGTTCTGGAGGATCGGCAACAGGGTGTGCAGCCGCGCCTGATGCGAGTCGGGGGGTAGGACATCCTCGTCGCCTATCAGCTCGTGCGATGTTTGGATGCCCAGCTTTCGTTCGATCAACGCCTTGATGATCGACCAGCCGAAATCGGCTGCGAGGGCAATGACCACGACATTGATCAAGCCGCGCAATATGAACATCGTCGTCGTATCGCTGTCGTGCATGGATTGCATATTCAGACCCCAGACACGCGCGAGAAAGTAAGCCGCCGCCAGGATGAAAATCATTCGGATTGCGCGATCGATGACGGCGATCGTCACCGCCGGGATCGTCGGCCGGCCGGCATCTTCCGAACCCGGCCGCAGAACGAAATTGACCCCGCGCTGCGTCAGCACGATTGCCAAAGGCAGGAAGAATGCGGCGAAGGTAAACCAGAAGAGTATATAAAGGCCGGCATTGCGCTGCAGAAACAGAACGACGAAATAAGCAGTCAATAGCCATGTCGCTGCCGTGCGACCGCTGTGGCGCGCACCGTCTCGCTGCGTTCTTGGCCGCCGCCAAACGGCAAGCAGCAAGAGTAACAGCAGCACAAAATCGGCGCCCAGGGACAGGACCGTCATTCCGTCCTGATCGATGCCGAGACCCGGCAAGAGGATGAACGCGGCGCCGAAGAAGGCGAAGACGCCGACGATCCGGGGCAGCCAATAGGACCAATGATCAGCCGTTTCGTTGGTGATCGGCAAGGCACGAACCTCGACGGCGTTCTCGACGTTCATGAAGGAAGGGACGAGCGTGGCCATCACGTACAGGCGCACACCCCATGTAACGACTGCCGCCATCAGAAATGTCAGCACAATCTCGCGGATAAGCATTGGCCAATCGAACAACATGAACGCGCCGGCGCTGCCCAGTGCGAACGAGACGATCAGCATGCTGGAATAAAGCGCGCGACCACCAATCTTCTTGGCTCGCCCCGTGGGCGTATCCTTCGGTTGCGCGATAATCCAAAGCCGAAATGGACGGGTGAGCTTGTACGTTGCCCAAGTAAGCGCCAGGCCGGCAGCGATGAACATCGCAATCAGGATCAATACGCCGGCAGGCCCTTTGCTGGACATATCCTGCATGGTCTCTGCCCGAACGCGCGCGAACTGGCCTGGCAGCAGGGGCAAAGTCCGCACGATCCTTTCGATATGGTGCCTGATCCGATCGAGCGTCGAGGATGCCATCGTATTCATCTGGCTGGGTGGGGCCACTGGTGCGGCCACGGGGTCGGACGATGCGTCGGTCGGTGAAACTCCCGCCTCGGCAGGCGCGCCCGTCGATCCGGCGTCCTGATTCCGTTGTTCGGCCACCCAGGCCTTCACCGACGGATCGTCGAGAAGCTCGAACAGCTGTTTGACCCTTTCAGGCGGGACGGTTGCCGGCGCCTGCGCCTGTGCGTGACCGGCCAGCAAGAGGGCGATCCCAACAACGAACGGTCTGGCAATCAGGACAAGCATCGCCGTCAGGTCTCCGAGACATTGTGCCGGGCGCGCCAGGTTCGCGGCTCCCGATCGTCCAATCATGAGTGGCATCGTGCTGTTAACTTTCTGGTCAAAATCGGTAAGCGACGACATTATGTCCGTTGTTGCCCTACCTTGGAGAAACCGATGTTGAGGTGCAAGGGCACCAGGATCCCAAGCCCATACCACGAGGGCATGAGCGCTTGCCATTCGGCCCTATCTTCAAGTCTTTTTTGCCTGCCGCTAATTCGCCCCGATCTTGACAGAGCGGTGCTGCCATCCGATGCCATCATCCGTTTTTGACATTCGCCGACTCCTGCAAAAGAAAACGAAAGCTCGATGATCCAGGACAATGCTACCGCAACTGGTGTGGTCCCGATGTTCGATCCCGAGCAAACCATCGTTGCAACGCTTGCCAGCATCGGCCAGCAAGACCGTCTCCTTTGGCAGGAAATCGCCGGCGACGTTTCGGGACTCTTGTTCTACCATCGAACCAGGCGCGGGTAAGCGGCGTGGCGCATAGTCCCTTGGTTTCGATCGTGGTTCCTGCGCACAATGCGGAGGTAACGCTGGCGCGCGCACTCGATTGCCTTCTCGATCAGGAAATAGTGGATTGGGAGGCGATCGTCGTCGACGACGCCTCCACGGACCGCACCCCCGCCATCATCGCCGGCTATGTGGAGCGCGATGCCCGATTTCGGACGTTGGGCTCTCGCGCGTATGGCGCCGCCGGCGCGCGCAATACCGGGATTTCGACAGCGCGCGGCCATTGGCTCATGTTTCTGGATGCGGACGATTGGGTGGATGCCAACTTCCTTGCAAAAATGCTGGCCGCACTGAAAACCGCGCCCGATGCAGTGGCCGCCTATTGCGGTTCTCGGCGCGTGATGCCCGATGGCGAACTCACCCCGTCGAGCATTTCAACCGAGGTTGCGATCCAGCCCTTCGAAACATTCGCTCGCCGGTGTGCCGTTCGCACTCACGCGCTACTGGTCGACCGGGAAACAATTGTCGAGTTGGGCGGTTTCGATGTGTCGCTGCGGACCTGCGAGGATTGGGATCTGTGGCAGCGCCTCGCGCGTCTGGGCAAAACTTGGGTGATGGTCGACGAGCCGCTCGCTTTCTATCGGATCAGCCCCAACGCGCTCAGCCGGAATTCGACGCAGATGCTGGCAGACGCGGAAATCGTGATCGCCCGCGGCTTCTCTCCCGATCCCCGGGTCAAGCACCCGGCATTGGCACACGCCAATGGAGCTCTCGATGCGAACGGCTGCACCGCATCCGAAGCACTCGCGTGGTTCGCGTTGTGGAACGCCGCGTCGGATTGCGGCAGCGGCTCGCGCTTGATCGACCCGCAATCCCTGCGCGCTCTCCCGGCCGGACGTAAGTGGGCGCGTGAGATCGCTGAGGTGATCGTCGATGGCCTTATGGTGGGAAGCCTCTCGGTGCCGGCGCAATTGGCTGCCAGGTGGGACAGGTTCGGCGGCTCACTTACCGGGTTGATCATCGAACTCGGCAAGGTCTGGGACAATCCCGCAGCGGGTCGCCGCATCCAGTATCAGCTTGAGCAAATGCTTCTCGACGTCGACGATCTTGCCGCGCCGCGCAGGCTGGCACGGACACTTGGAATTCGCGTCGACTCTCGAAATCCGACCTCGACCGAACTGCCGCACGGAATCGATCAAATCTATGCCTATCTGATGATCGATGGCCAGATCGAGGCTGTCGTGCAGTTCGGCGTACTCGGAGCAGTGACAAGGGATCATTGGATTGAATTGATCCAGAATGTGGTGCCCGCTGAGCGGGTTGTAGACAGTGCGGCAAGGCTTGCGGGACGATCGCCTGTACCGCAACAGGCCGCTGGCGCCGCCACGTCAAACACGCTCGCAGCCGAGGCATTGTTGTCCATAGCGGAACGCGGGCCCGATCCAGACAGCCATTTCGGCAAACTCGCCCAATTGGCCGCGGAAGCGCGGGAGCTGGTTAGGTCGAGCGCCGAACCTGCACCACCTCCTGCAACGCCGCGCCGAGCACGGACCGCGGACAGGAGTGATCGCACGGCGTTCTGGAACAGCTATTTCGCGACCGAGGACCCGTGGAAGTACGGCTCGCTCTATGAGCAGGAAAAGTATCAGCGGCAGCTCGAAATCCTGCCTGCTGGTCCCATCGGACGGGCGCTTGAGCTGGCCTGCGCGGAGGGCCACTTCACGCGGCAGCTGGCGCCGCGTGTGGGCCATCTGACTGCAACCGACATCTCCGCCATAGCCATCGAGCGGGCCCGTGCGCGATGCAGCGATCAACCGAATATTGAATTCGGCGTGCTGGATTTCTCTGCCGACATGCTGCCGGGTGAGATGGATCTGATCTTCTGTTCGGAAGTGCTCTACTATCTGGACGATCTCGCCGAGTTGCGGCGCATAGCCAAAAAATTCGCTGGGGCGTTGGCGCCTGGCGGCAGTTTCATCAGCGCACACGCATTCGTGCTTCGTGACAATCCTGAAAGGACGGGCTTCGACTGGAACACATTCGGTGCGCAAGCGATCTCGGAGACGCTGGCAGCGACCGAAGGCCTCGTCCTTGAGCAATCGATCCAGACCGAGCTCTACCGCATAGACCGTTTCCGCCGGCTGTCGCCGGACGATGTGGCGACGGAACCGGTGATCGATCATGTGCCAATCCGCGCGCCCATCGAAATCGGGGTCGCACGAAATATCGTCTGGGGCGGGGCGCGGGCCTTGCGCCGCGACGTCGCACGCACCGAGCGGCGCCAGCATATCCCTGTCCTCATGTATCACAGCGTCGCCGATGATGGCCCGGCCGCGCTCGCCCGTTTTCGGCTCACGCCCGCCGCATTCGCCAACCAGATGGCATGGCTGCGCGCCAATGGCTTTCACGCGATTGGGTCCGAGCAGCTGGAACAGTTCATCGCCAACCGTCAGCCTTTCGTTGGCCGCCCGGTGGTCATCACCTTCGACGACGGCTTCCAGAACTTTGCCGACCATGCCTGGCCGATCTTGCGCGCCAACGACCTGACCGCGGAAGTGTTCCTGGTGACGGATCTGGTGGGCGAAAGTGCAAAGTGGGACGCCGATATCGGTCCGCCGACGCGGCTTATGGACGCCGGGACGGTGCGACGCCTCGCCGCCGAAGGTGCGTTCTTCGGAAGCCATCTGGCGACGCATCGCGCGATCGATGGCCTGTCGAGCTCCGACCTGGCCGCCGAGTTCCTGCGCTCTCGTCTGTTCATCGAACGGTGGACGGGTCGGCCAACCACGGCGTTCGCGGCACCCTTCTCTGTCACCGACCGGCGGCTTAGCCGGTTGGCCAGGGAGTGCGGCTATCGAGTAGGCTTCGGCCGCAAACACGGGCCGGCGGACCTCGATTGCGATCCCATCGACCTTCCGCGCATCGAGATTCGCGGGGATCGCTCGCTCGACGACTTTGTTGCCACTGTCGAGGCCGTGCTCGAATGAACGGTGCAGCTTTTTAGTGTGATTGTTCCCGCTCGCAACGCGTAGGATACAATCAACGAGACGCTCCGCAGCGTGCACGCCCAGTTCTATCGTGCGCTCAAGTCTATTGGGCGACCTGGGATACGGCTGACATCAGCTCCTTCGGGTTTGGCGCCCCAAACATGTATCGCCCACCCTCTGGAACCTCCGTGAAGCTCCAGCGGACAATCCCCTGCCGATCCAGCAGGAACTGACCGATCAATTGTCCGTGTCCCGTCGCCATCATCTGCTCGTCGGCTTCGGTCACTTCGTAATTGTCCTTCTTGTTGAGGATTTCGCTGGCCGTAACAGGATCTATAGGACCGGGAAACTCGCCTGGCATGTCGACCCGCATATCCATTGCCGCTGCCATCGAGACCTTGTACGGCCAGTTCGTCTCGTTTTCGGTGAATTCGAGATTGGGCAGTCCAAAAGCACGATGTGAAGCGCGTTCAGGGTCGGAGGCTGCCAGCAGATTCGGCATCGGGTGGTAGCGGAAATAGAGACGCGCCCGTTCGATCGGCGTGTTGACCACCGTCAGGCTCTCCACGCCCTTTTCGCGCAGCTCCGGATCAAGCCGCGCCTGGGCGGCGATATGGCGCCGGCAAAACGCACAATGCAGACCTCGAAACAGGCCGACCAGCACCGGTTTTTGTCCGCGAAAGTCATCAAGCGCGATCTTGCCTTCCTGGGTAATGGCGTCGAGTACCAAGTTCGGCGCACGGTCGCCCGGTTGAAGCGGTACCAAGTCACTAGGCGCGGACATTTCCAACCTCCCACCCCGGCTAGTCGAGAAAAGGCAGCACCACAAGCGCTTCCGGGTCGAGCCCGTGCTGGGCGCATATACCCTGCGCCAAGGAAAAGTAGCGTTCGGCCTCGGCCAGATTGTCGAGGTCGAGATTAAGCGTTGCGAGACCATCATAGCACGGAAACAGCAGTTGGGGTTCGCCCGTTTCGCGGGCTACGTCCAGTGCTTCGTGGAACAAGCCAACCGCCAGTTCCGGACGGCCGTTGCACTGGTGGATCTGCCCAAGCACGATCAAAGGCACCGGCAAGTGCTCGCGCTGGTCGAGCGCCCGGTCGATCTCGATGGCCTTTTCGGCAGCAGGCACGCCCTCCGTTGGACAGCGATCCGTGAAAGTACAACAAGCGACTGCCAGATTGGCGAGGAGGCGCGCCTGGAAACCCAAATCACCAATATGGCGCGCTACTTCAAGACCGCGCCGACAGACCTCCATCGCCCGGGCTGGGTCGATGGTCGTGTAAAGCACGCCGAGATTGGTGTAGCCGCGGCAGGCCGCGCCCAGTAGACCGGCGGCTTCGGCCAATTCAATGCTACGCTCAACCTGACGCACGGCTTCACGGTTTCGCCCAAGACGAGCCAGCGCGACAGCCTTGGTATTAAGTGCCTCGGCGGTCACAAGAGTGGCATCGCGCCCGACCTCGGAGACATGCTCGGTTGTCAGAGAGCGTACGCAATCCAGCGCCGCGTCCGCCCATTTTGCCGCGAGAGCGTGATCTCCGCTACGGAACGCCTGTCGGCCACGTTCTTGCCAGAGATGCGCCTGCTCAACCGGGGCATCCGCTCCATCGAGGAGCGCTGCCGCTTCAGCATAGCGGGATTCTGCGTGGTCCCGCTTGCCGACGTCCCAGAGCAGCCGGCCGATCTTACGCAAAACGCGCGCCGAAGCGACACGATCGCCCGACTCGCGGTATGCCTGCAACACCGTGTCGTAGTGGCTGTGCGCGATCTCGCGGTGGCCTGCCGGGCCGCTCAAATCGGCAATGCGCTCTTGAATTGCCAGTTTGAGCGGTGTTTGCCCGACCGCGCCCAACGCAGTCAGTGCTCGCTCGTAGAGACGAAGGGCGTCATCGTTGGCGTATATCATGCGAGCGCGATCGCCCGCTGCCTGCAGGTAATGCGCGCCCTTCTCCCGTTCGGCGCTCTGCGCGAAATGATGACCGAGCACGGTCAAATCCTCAAGCCGTTCCGGCTTGTCGCCGCACAGTTGCTCCAAGGCGGCACCGACCCGCCCGTGGATGTCGGTCCGGCGTTGCAGAAGCAGATTCTGGTAGATCACGTCCTGCAGCAATGTTTGCGTAAAGCGGTAGCTTTGCGACGAGACCGAGCCTGATCCGGCAACTTCCTCGATGATTTCCGCATCGCAAAGCAGTTCGCAGCCGGCTTCTAGCCGGCCGGGGTCGGCTGTCACGGCCTTCAGAAGTGCGGCATCGAAGCGCGGGCCGATTACCGCGGCTTCCTGGGCCAACCGGCGCACGTCTTGGGGCAGCCGGTCGACGCGAGCAAGCAACATTGCCTGGATGGTGGCGGGAATGCCGGTTGCGACTTCGCCTGCCGCAGTCAGCCATCGCTGGCCCTCGCGCACCAGTACACCGCGATCGATAAGGCCGCGAACGATCTCCTCTACAAAAAGGGGGTTGCCGCCCGCGCGCTCGAGGATCTGATCGAGAAGTGCTCCTGCGGAGTTTACCCAGCTCTCGCCGAAAAGCGCCGCCAGCAGGCTGCGTCCGTCATTGCTGTTGAGCGGCGAAAGCCTCAGCGCAGTGTGACTGACCCGACTTGAGTCGAGCTGGTCGTTGTCCGGCGCCGGACGATGCGTGACCAGCAACATCAACCGCGTGCGTTCCAACCTGTCCATCACGAAACGCAGTGCCTCGAGCGACACGGCGTCGGCCCAGTGCAGGTCTTCAACGACAATCAACAGCGGCGACAACGCAAGCCGTCGTTCGATGATTGTGCGGACTGCGTAGAGAATTTGCCGCCGCAGTTGCTCGGGCTCGACATGCTGCAAGGTCGCATCGGGGTCGCCAAGGCCAAGCACATGGTAGAGCAAAGGCATCAGCCGCTTCGCCTCCTCGCCCTGCAGGCCGAGATCGGTAAGCAAGCCTGCGAGCTTCCCCCGCATTTCGTCCCCATTGTCGTTTTGCATCATTCCGGCAGCGCTGCGCACCACTGCGCCCAAGGCGCCAAATGATTGTTCGCCCAGCGGTGAGCACGTGGCCTGCCGCACGGCGACGTTGCGAAAACGATCCTCGTCGCCGACGCGGGCGACGAACTCCTTCACCAGCCGCGATTTCCCGATACCGGCTTCTCCGACGAGGCGGACAAGTTGGGCCGAGCCGCCACACGCCAGGTCAAGGCTCGCCATCATTCTATGGAGTTCCGCACCACGACCTATCATCGGCGCGCTGAGACCGAGCGCCTCGAGCCCACGCGCTGCACGCGGCGCCGCAAGCGGTGCATCCAGTCGATGAACGAGCACACTGCCAGCCTTGCCGCGAAGCACCACATCGCCCAGCGACTCGTAAGTGAAGGCATGTCGGGTCAGCCTGTGAGTGAGCTCGCCTACCAGCACCTCACCCGGTGCGGCCAGCGATTGCAGGCGTTGCGCCGTATTCACTGTGTCGCCAGTCACCGAATAGGATTTGGCGGTGCCGATGCCCAATCCGCCAGTGACGACCGGACCAGTGTTTATGCCGATGTGAAGTAACAGAGGCGAGCCGGAGCGGGAGGCCCTTTCCCCGAGCCGCGCTGTCCGGACGATCATGTCGAGAGCGGCGCGAAGCGCACGTTCCGGATCGTCCTCATGAGCGACCGGCGCACCGAACAAAGCCAGCAGTGCATCGCCGATGAATTTGTCGACGAAACCACCAAAGTTTCGCACGGCCGCCGTCAATTCCTTGAACAGTTCGTTCTGCAGCGCTTGCATCACCTCGGGGTCGAGCTGCTCGCTGAGTGTCGTAAAGCCGCAAAGGTCGGCGAACAGGACCGTTACCGTCCGGCGATCGGCGTCCGAGACAGGAGGCAGCCCTTCTTCGCTTTCGATGTCCGGCGACGGAGTTCGAGAAGACGGCACAATGGTCCGGCTCGGTGTCGGAGCAGGCCGTTCGACGGCTTTGGCGGGCGCGACGTTTGCCCCACATTTCGGACAGAACTCAAAATCAGGTGCGCAGACGTAGCCGCAACTGGCGCATGATACGGGCTGGCGCCGGCCACACTTCGGACAGAAGGCGTAACCGCCCTCAATCTCGAAACCGCAGCCCGAGCAGTCCATAGACACCTCTCTTGGGGCCGTGACGGCGTGATCTCGCCACGCACTTCACGGCCAGGGTATTCACAAGGATGAACCGATAGCCGTCAACCGGCAAGCGGCAGCGCAAATGGGCATCGAGCGATCCGTGCGGGTCCGTGGCAGAGCGCCGCCGATTCGGGCGGCTGCGTGGCCGTCGTTTACGAAATTCCCTCTTACCTCCGTCTTCCTGCTATCGTGGAGATGAGGAGACGGACAGATGAGCGAGAACCGTAAGCTAGCCGCGATCCTGGCTGCAGATGTGGTCGGATACAGCCGGCTCGCGAGCGCGGACGAAGATCGTACTTTGGCGAGGTTGCGGACACTGCGCAGCGACCTGATCGATCCGATCATCGCAGTGCACCACGGGCGGATGGTCAAGCGCACCGGGGATGGGGCGTTGGTTGAGTTCCGCAGTGTGGTGGATGCCGTGCGCTGCGCTGTTGAGGTTCAGAATGGTATGGTTGAGCGCAATGCCGGCGTGCCTCAAGACCGCCGCATCGAGTTCAGGATCGGCATCCATCTGGGGGATGTGGTCGAAGAAAGCGACGGCGATCTGATGGGCGATGGCGTCAACATCGCCTCGCGTTTGGAGGGCGTCGCAGCGCCCGGCGCCATCTGCCTGTCCGAGGATGCCTATCGCCAGGTCAAGGCGAGGCTCGACCTCTCGGTCAGCGATCTCGGCAGCACGCAGCTCAAGAACATTGCCGAGCCGATCCGCGTCTATTCGCTGCAGGTCGGCAGCGCTGGGACCAAGGCGGCCGCGACCTGGGAAACCGCGATGAGCCCGGCGACGGCAGCGCCGCCGAAGCTGTCGATCGCCGTCCTTCCGTTCGCCAACATGAGCGGAGACGCCGAGCAGGACTACTTCGCCGACGGCATCTCTGAAGACATCATCACGGCGCTGTCCAAACTGTCGCAGCTCTTCGTCATCGCCCGCAATTCGTCGTTCACCTTCAAGGCCCAGAACGTGCATGTGCAGGAGGTGGGCGCGAAGCTCGGCGTGCGGCATGTGCTTGAGGGCAGCGTCCGCAAGTCGGGTAACAGGGTGCGCATCACCGCGCAGCTTATCGATGCAATTTCGGGCGGCCATCTATGGGCGGAGCGGTTCGATCGCGACCTGACCGACATATTCGCCGTACAGGACGACGTGACGCAGCAGATCGTCGGTGCGCTGGCGCTCAACCTGACTGATGACGCCCGTCAGCGGCTGGCGCTGGAGCATCCGCGCAACACCGAGGCGTATGACTGTTTCCTGCGCGGCCGGGAGTTGTGGCACCGGCTGACGAAGGAGACGAACGTCGCAGCCCGCGACCTCTTGCAACGTGCCATCGAACTGGACCCGAAGTTTGCCCTTGCCCACGCTTTCCTCGCCCTCACGCACGGACTCGACTACCTGAACAGGTGGAGTGCGTCGCCGCCGGAATCGATGGCGCAAGCGGAAGAGGCCGCAACGCGAGCGGTAACGCTGGATGACAACGATCCCTGGGCGCACTGGGCGCTGGCGATAGCCAAGCTGTACACACGACGGCACGATGAGGCCGTCGACGAGGTCGAGCGCGCACTGGTCCTCAATCCGAACTTCGCCGAAGGGCACGTCTGCCGCGGCGAAACGCTGTACTATTCAGGCAGACCCGAGGAGGCCCTCGGGAGTTTCGCCCGAGGAAAGACCTTAAACCCATACTTTCCGGATGTGGTTTTGCACTTCCAGGCTTTGGCGTTGTTTCAACTGGGAAGGTACGAAGAGGCCGTTAACCTCCTGCTGCAACGGCTGGCTCGCAACGCTGTCACCGACGTCTCGCGCGCGCTTCTGGCCGCCAGCTACGGCCATCTGGGCCGTTTGGAGGAGGCCCGCGCGGCATGGCAAGAGGTGCTTCGCGTCAATCCCGACTATTCGCTGGAATACCGTCGCAAGGTCTTGCCTTACAAGAACCCTGCCGATTTCGAACTCATGGTCGACGGCCTCCGCAAGGCCGGTGTGGTGCAATGACAGGTGGCGGCCGGATCAGGCGCCGGAGGCCTGGCCGACCTTGCGCCATCGGGCGTTTTCGCGAACCAGTTTCAGGTCGTCGGTCGTCTCGGCAAATGTCCGCAAACGGTATTGCCGGAGCAGGTCCGGGAAGAGCGCCCCTTCCGGCAGGCCGGCAAGCTGCTCGCGGACCGAGATCTTTTCATCAATGACCCGCATGCCCCAGGCATTTTCCCGAACCTGCAGCTCCGCAGCCAGATCGCGCTCTTCCGGCGCGTTTTCGTCCAGCGCAGCCAGCAGGATCGAGTGGAAAAGCGCGACATAGCCAATCTGTCTCAGACCGCCCACAACCCGCACGCGCGGCAATATAGCCAGGACGAGGAACATCAGAAACAGGTTCGGCAGCAGCACGCCGTCCAGCAGCGCCTGTCTGAGATGCAGCCGCTCGAACGGGATGGAAACACCATGCGGCCTGTCAGGCTCGATCAGGTGCCCGTTATCGAGGACGAGCTTACGCACGCGCTCCTCGCGGATGCCCCAGAAATAGTCCGTGGTGTTGGGCAGGAACCTGCCGAATGGGCCTGATGCGGCTTCTTGCATAGCATGGTCGAGACGCTGGCGCCTTGCGGGCTCAATGAGCAGCCTGGAAAGAAAGCTGCCGTCATATTCCAGGTGCCGCGCCATGGCAGAAGCGGCGAGCCGATCATCGATGAAAACCGGCAGGGCTATGCCGGAACGATCCCAATTGGCGACCAGATCCTCGTTGAGGGTTGTCAGCGCATCGGCGGCGGTTCCAAACACCTTGTCCTGGCTGGCAAGCAGTGTGCCCAGCCAGCGGCTGGCATCCGTTTCATCGCCCACCGCTTCGAGCGCGTGCTTGTTGAGGGAGACAGGACCAGCCACGCAGACGCTTTTGCGGCACAGTTTATGGCGGCCCATGCCAAACAGGTTGACCTTGTCGTCGCCGACATCGAGCCATCCCGGCCCCTCCCGGCCAATTGTCTCCATGGTCATCGTCGTTCCCATGAAGCCGAAGAAGGCCGACAGCCCGTTTTCGACCGCGCCGAGCCAGGCAAGCAGGAGGGCATCGAAGGTGATCCGGTCCATAAGAAGCAGGCAGTGCAGGCCGGACTGAATCACCGGTCTGTGCTCGAACTCTTCGAGGGCCTTGCCGATCTCTTCAGGCTGCATGATCACATCAAGGCGCTGATGCAGGACTTCGCGCAGGATCGAGCGGGCAGCGATCGCCGGGTCCGATGCAGGCCTTGCCACCGGCCGCCACAGATGGCGGGCGTAATCGGCTACCGGTGCATTCCAGTTCTGCTCGATGTCACGCACGACTTCCGGGCAGAGCAGCGACAGCACAGCCAGAATTTCCGCCGGAGGCGTAGGGGTTGGATCAAAGACGGCGGTCATCAGAACCGCAGCCGCGCCATGGTTAGGAGGTCGTGGTACCGCCCGTCGGTAAAACCTGCCTTCACATGCCGGCCTTCAACCTCGAATCCGTGGCTTGTGTAGAGGCGGATAGCCGGTTCGTTGTCGGCATAGACGCTCAATTCCACCCGCTTCAGGGCGCGCCAGTTGTCGGCCACGTCAAGCAGCGCGCCAAGGATGGCGGAGCCGATGCCCTTGCCGACAAAGCCATCGTCAAGGCCGATATTGATCTCGCCGATATGCGAGCGGCGCGGCGAACCCTGCACGACCAGGCTGCCATGGCCGACGATCTTGCCGTCCAGCTCGGCAACGATCCAGGTGGTCTCCTGGCCGGATTTGGCGATGCGCCGCTCCACCTGCTCCACCATCTCGAACGGGATTCTGAGCGTGCCCCAGCGGAAGCCCGGCATGTTGAAGATAGCGCAAAGGGCCTCCGCATCGCTTGGCCGAACGGCCCGGAGCTGCGGCTGGATTTTCTCGGAGGATGGCGAGGTCGTGCTGGTCATGGCGTTCCCGGCGAAGGCAATCGGCCTGGCACGATGCACCGGACATCACCTGAAAATCCAGCCGTATCCGCAACCTATGATGCCGATTGCGAGCTAAAATACCGGCAGGCGGCGTAGAGTTTGAAAACGCCGCTGATGCCTATCCAGCCGAAGAAGGCCAGCCAGCACAATGTCCCGGTCGCCGTCCAGTCGATCCGGTGCATCGCAGCGTCGGTGATGACGAGGCCAAGGATGGCGAGAAGGCCAAGCAGAAACTGCGCCAAGCCGAGTACCAGCAGTTCCTCGCGGGGCGCGCTTCTCCAGACGAGATATATGCCGCCCGCACCGGCGAGGAAGATGGCGCTGTAGACCTGAGCGTGAAAGGCATCAACCGGCCATGGCCAGACGCTGCTGAATGTCAGGGGAAATAGCAACAGGCCGACGCCATAGAGCCCAAGGATCGCCGATTCCACCGGCATGTAGCCGCGCCATGCGGGGCTTAAGGTCACGCCTTTTGCAGAAGGACGGGCCCTGGCCCGCCACAGGAACAGCCCGGATACCGCGACCGAAGCAAGATAGACCAAAAACCAGAGCCAGGGCGCTTTGCGCTCAAAGTTGAAATAGCCGAGATTGATGAACGAAGCCACCGACACGATGACGGTGAAGATGAAGGCCATGACGAGCACAAGCCTGCCGGGCGACCAGCGATTCCAGAACAGCAGCGCCGCCATCACGACCATTTCGGCGGTGTAGAAGCCGCCGAGGAAGCGGGCGTTGAACGGCGTGACGGCCCAAGGCCAGCGCGGCTTGACCAGTGCAGGCGCGAAAAACAGGCCGGCGCCTACGATCAGGACGATAATGACCACCACAGAGAAAAGCCGCAGGGCCGCGGGAAATGGCGGGTTGTTGGATGTCGGCGTGGGAGAGACTCCCAAAGATGAATACCCCATGGACCATCATAGTGCCGCTCCCGGCCTATGAAAACTGTCGAACAGAAATTGAACCACATATACTATACTTGACGTACCCATATAAACGGATTTATTATATTTTATAAGGAGTTATACAGATGTCCGGTCTTTCAGACCGCCACTTTCACGACGAAGCCGCAGCCTACAAGTTCGTAGAAGCCAGGATTTGGCCGAACGGTCCTGTTTGCCCGCATTGCGGCGGCGTTGAGCGCATTGCGAAGATGGAAGGCAAGAGCACCCGCATCGGCACCTATAAGTGCTACCAGTGCCGCAAGCCCTTCACCGTGAAGATTGGCACCTTCTTTGAAGCCAGCCACGTCAAGCTCAACCATTGGCTACAGGCGATCTTCCTTGTCGCTTCGTCCAAGAAGGGTATTTCCAGCAATAAGCTTCACCGCACCCTTGGCGTGACCTTGAAAACCGCTTGGTTCATCTTGCACCGCATCCGTGAAGCCACGCGCGACGGCAAGCTTGGCCCGCTTGGCGGCAAGCGTCTGACCTATGAAACGACTGGTGCAAGGTGATGCACCCCATGGCGTCTGGCGACCGTCCAAATACCGTGCCAAAGCTCAAAAAGGCTGGAAAGCTTAGTCAGAAAGAGCAATCCGAGCGGTTCAAGGAAGCCGCTCGTGAGCTAGAGGCTGATGAAAGCGGCAAGGATTTCGAACGGGCTATAGGGCGAATTCTGCCGAGGAAGGCCTATGGTCCAGCTACTTCAAACGGAAGCGACGCTTAAGCCAACCATAATCGGGCTTTTCGTAGGGCTTAAGGAGCAACCACCTTTTGCGGGGCTAGACTGTATTCGATAGCCGCTTTTCCCGTGCAGATGGATTTCAGATTGCGAACAAATAAGGAAACCTCTCCGAAGTAATTCGGATACATTTCAACAAGCTTTTCGACTTTATCTACCTCGACCAAGACAGCCGTTGCACCAACGCCCCTTAGCTCGATTTTTTTCTCTATCTGTTCCAATGTCCGCGCGCCTAACATAAGCGTCCGGAATGGTTTGATGGTCACGTTATGAGCTTCGCCATATTGGAGCAAATAGTATCGAGATTTTTCCGTGGGCTGTACGAAATGCTCTGAGTAATGGGTAAGATTCTTGATATCGTCTAGTATGCTGGTCGCACCTATACGCTCGTTGATATCCCGCAATTCTCGCACCCGGTCATTGTGATCCGGAACACCGATATGAACGGGACACTGCTCAACGCGCGCGAATTCCGCCGACATAAGCTGGAAAAGGCGTAGCCAATCCTGCTCGCCCTTTCCGTGCTTCAAATCCTGGTCCCCGAATAGCCCGACAGCCTCAACTGCAGTTGCCCATGAGTGCTGAAGTGTGGTCCGAACTTGCAATTCGATGCGTCGTCCCTCGAAAGCCTCAGTGTCGGCATCTCTGGGTCGGTACTTGAAAACAATATGGTGACTTCGATAGCCGTCCGGCTTCGGCTCATCGATATAGTTGAATTCCCGAGAGTGGATCTCATGGGGGAACTTGTCTCGCATCGATGCGAGAAGCGAGCGAACACCTTTGATGTCGGCCATGATCGCTCGGCAACCGCCGATGTCGTTCATGGTGTCCAAATTGGTGGTGGACTCTCGAAGCTTCCGACGAATGGATGCCATACGCTTCGGACGGGATGCCATGTCGCCCTTCAGTCGCAGGGCTCTCATGTGGTGACCGACAGAGAACCGAACGCTCCGCATCGGCAGAAAGTGCGAGTCGCGCCAGCTATTGGCGATTGAGAAGATTTCGAGTGCGTCCACGTACTGGCCGGCAGTGATGTCTCGTCCGAACTGAATAGGTTTTGCCAGCCGGTCGCCTGCCTTGCGAACGGCTTTCATGCTGTAGGCAAGGCGCGGGTACTCAGTCATTCGACCCATGAAGTCAAGGTAGTCCGCCTCATTCTGGACTGGCGGGACTACCGAAAGGGAATCAGATCTCAGGATTATATCCCTTTGGGTACGCGAAGTACAATATACGGAAATTGAACTCTCACCAGGCTTATCTATTCGAATGGCCGTACGGTCCGTTTCGAAGTAAAATGGAGCACTCGGACCAAAGACCGGTCCGGTCAACACGCCTTGGGGGCGCATTTTCCGGAGCCTGCACGATGAACGAAGCTCAGGATCTGTTCTCGCTTCTGCGGCAATCGACCGATGTCGATCCACAGGCAATCGACGCGATCAAGCGAACCGTCGCGGAGGGCAAGGACCGCGAACTTTGTCGCATCAATGCGCCAGCCTTCGCCAGCAAGCATGGCCTCGACGAAGAACGCGCCATAAGCGCCTTTCTCCACGCGGCGCGGGTGGGCATCTTCGACATTTCCTGGAATGTGCTGTGCCCCGGCTGTGGCGGCGTGCTCGACACCAACGCCACGCTGAAAACCCTGCAGAAGGACGAATACACCTGCGCGCTGTGCTCCGAGGGCTATTCGCCGACCCTCGACGAGATGGTCGAGGTGACATTCACCGTCAGTCCCCGCGTGCGCAGGATTGCCGCACACAATCCACACGAACTGCCGTTGGTGGAATATTTCCGCCAGATCTACTGGGCGTCCGGCGTCGATCTGCCGGAAGACGATTTCGCGAAAAAGATGGAAGCGTTCTCGCTGGAGGATATCGAGCTTGCGCCCGGTGAAAAGGCGGTTCTGCCCATACAGCTTCCGTCCGAATTCATCATCGTCTTCGAGCCGGTCACCCATTCAGCGCAGTTCATCGACGGGAAGGGCGAACCAACAAAGGAGCGCCGAAGCCTCTCTTTGGTCTTCGACCGCGACCATGTCCAGAGCCAGACGCTGGAGATGCAACCCGGCCCGATGCGCATTTCGCTGGAAAACAGGACCGACACCCGCGTGCTGCCGACGGTCTTCATCGCCGGCCAGGCATTGCATGATTTGCTTGGCAAACGGCGGCCCTTCCTGACCGCCAAGCGCCTGCTCACCAACCAGACGTTCCGCGATCTCTATCGCACGGATACCCTCGACATCAACCAGCGCCTGAAGATCACCAGCCTGACCTTCCTGTTCACCGACCTGCGCGGATCGACCGCGCTTTACGAGCGGGTGGGCGACCTTTCAGCCTTCGATCTCGTGCGCGAGCATTTCCAGGTTCTGCACGAGATCGTCGCGGCGGAGGCAGGCGCGGTGGTGAAGACGATCGGTGATGCGGTGATGGCGACCTTCGCGACGCCTGATCGTGCGATTGCGGCGGCCCTCAGGATGCGAGATGCCATGCGTGCGCTCAACGACAAGAGCGGGCGCGAGGATCTGCTGCTCAAGATCGGAGTCCATGCCGGCCCCTGCATCGCCGTGTCTATGAACGAGCGACAGGACTATTTCGGCCAGACGGTCAACATTGCTTCGCGGGTCCAGAACCTTGCCACCGCACAGGCGATCTTCGCCACTCGTGCGGTGGTCGACGACAATCTCACCGCCGATCTGTTGCACAGGAACGCACTGACGCCCGTGCCCCACGAGGTCTCGCTGCCTGGCATTGAGCGGGAGATAGCAGTCTATACGATCCCCTGAAGACTTGGGTCGTCTCGGCCCTCACACGCGCCTACAAATGAAATAACGATCGGCGGGCACCGAAGGCGGCAGCGGGAGGCGTTGCAACTGCGGGTGATCGAGCGGCGTGCCGCTGACCGCGATGCCGCCGACGCGAAGCAGGCGCGCGGTCAGATCGGGAAGCCAGGTAGAGGTCACTGCATCGCGATCTTCATAGCCGGTGCCGATGTCGGCATGAACAAGAGCGGCGTCGATGCCAATGAACCTGCTCGCCGTCTCGCGTATTTCGCCGAGCACGAGGTTTTCAGCTTCGGGAATTGAGCTGGCGTGTGCGGCAAGTGCGCGGTCAAACGCCACGATCCGGCGTCCGGGCAGACGCTCGCGCAGATGATGGAACGTCCGACCATTGCCGAGGCCGAGCTCGACCACAGGCCCCTCCATCTTCGCCACCTCGGCGCAGACAAGATCGAGAATGTCGCGCTGTGCGGTCATCCTGCGGATGAAACTGTCGAGGCGACTCATATGCGATTGTATGTCCTGAACCAGCAACCCCGATCGAGGCTTGCCGCATATAGAGGCCAACGACGAACCCTGCAACAACCGAACAGGCCGCCGACAAGCATCATGCCGGATGGAGCTGGCGGCACAGCGCGCGGCGGAGCAGCGATCTCATTTGTAGGGGTCCGCGGCGTCTCGCAAGCCATCGCCGAGGAAGTTGAACGCCATGATGACGAGAACGACGGGCAGCATCGGCAAGAGCAGCCATGGATAGAACGCGATGACGCTGACGCTGCGCGCCTCGGTGAGCAGGATGCCCCAGCTGGTTATCGGCGCCCTCAGGCCGAGTCCAAGGAAGCTCAGCGCAGTCTCGCCCAGGATCATGCCGGGTATGGAGAGCGTCGCCGTCGCGATCAGATGCGACATGAAGCCGGGAATGAGATGCCGCCTGATGATGCGGCTGCTCCCGGCGCCCATCAACTGCGCGGCCAGAACGTAATCCTCCTCGCGCAAGGCCAGAAGCTTTGACCGCACGGCCCGCGCCAGCCCGGTCCAGTCGAGCAGTCCGAGGATGACGGTGATGCCGAAATAGATCAGGATCGGACTCCAGGTTATCGGCATGATCGCCGCCAGGGCCAGCCATAGCGGAATGCTGGGAATCGATTGCAGAACTTCGATTATTCGTTGAACGACCAAGTCGAAGATACCGCCGTGATAGCCGGCCAGTCCGCCGATGACGATGCCGAGCAGGAAGCTGAAACTGATGCCGACGAGGCCGATTGTCAGTGAAATGCGTGCGCCATAGATCATGCGCGAGAGCACGTCGCGCCCCAGCCTGTCAGTGCCGGCTAGAAAGAGCTGGCCGTTTTCGGCAGGGCAGACAAAATGCCTGTCACCTTCGATCAAGCCCCAGAACCGATAACTGTCGCTCTTGCAGAAAAAACGGAGCCGCTGAACATCATCCTGGTTCTCGATGTAGTTCCGCTTGAGCGTGTCCATATCCAGCGTCATCTGGCGGCCATAGACGAACGGCCCGACGAACTGGCCGTTGTGGAAAAGGTGCACTCGCTGCGGAGGCGAATAGATGTAGTCCATATTACGCGTGTGCAGATTGTAGGGCGCCAGGAACTCGCAGATCAGTATCCCGAAATACAGCACTGCCAGGAATATGCCGGATACGAGGGCAAGCCGGTGCATGCGGAATTTCCACCACATCAGCCGCAACTGCGACGCCTGAAAGACCTTCGACTGTTCGGGCGTCATCGCCTCGACCGACTGCAGGTCAAAGGGCGCGATGGAAACGTAGTGTTGCAGTGGAGCGCCCGGAGCGGGCAGCGGCGATTGCGTGTTCATTTGGTGCTGCCGCCCTGCAAACGAATTCGTGGATCAAGCAGCGCCAGCGCCAGGTCGGAAATCAGCACGCCGATGACCGTCAGGAAGGCGAGGAACATCAGGAACGAACCCGCCAGATACATGTCCTGGCTTTGCAGCGCCTTGATCAGCATCGGCCCGGTCGTTTCCAAAGACAGCACGATCGCCGTGATTTCAGCGCCGGAGATGATGGCCGGCAGGATGGAGCCGATATCGGAAATGAAGAAATTGAGCGCCATGCGCAGCGGATATTTGACCAGTGCCTTGAACGGATGAAGGCCTTTGGCGCGCGCTGTCACGACATATTGCTTGTGCAGCTCATCGAGTAGATTGGCGCGCAGCCGCCGGATCATGCTTGCCGTGCCCCCGGTGCCGATGATCAAGACCGGAATCCAGAGATGGGCGAGGATCGACTTCGCCTTGGCCCAACTCATCGGCTCGCCGAGATATTGCAGGTCCATGAGATGGCCGATGGACGTGCCGAACCAGATGTTGGCGAAATACATCAGGATCAGCGCCAGCATGAAATTTGGAATGGCAAGGCCGAGAAGGCCGAAGAAAGTCAGGCCGTAGTCGCCCCAGCTGTATTGATGGGTGGCGGAGTACATGCCGATCGGAAAGGCGATGAGCCAGGTGAAGATGATGGTGACGAAGGAAACCAGCACGGTCAGCCACATTCGGTCCCCGACGACGTCGCGAACCGGCAGCTCATATTCGAAGGAATAGCCGAAATCGCCGTGCAGCATCCCGCCGATCCAGTAGAAGTAGCGAATGACCGGCGGCTGGTCGAAACCGTATTCCTTGCGCATCATCTCGATGCGATCGGAGTCCACCGCTTCGCCCTGGGCTCGAAGCTCGGCAACATAGCTGTCGAAATAGTCACCCGGTGGAAGTTCGATGATCGTGAACACCAGCGCAGATATGACCAGCAGCGTTGGAACCATCACGGCGATGCGCCAGACTAGATATCGAAGCACGCTCAGGAGCCTCCAAGCCAGAATGTATCCGGCATGTAGACACCGAAATAGGCGGTCGGGTCGTAGCCGAAGAGTGCCTTGTCAGGCAGATTGCGCAGGCGCGAGGACACCAGAATCGGCTGATGCGTTCCGTTCACCGTACCGATCGAGAACACCTGATCGGTGTAGATCGACAGCATTGAATTCCAGATTTCGGCGCGCTCCGTGGTTTCAGTCGAGGAGTTCCAGCGCCTAAGCAAAGCCATCAACTCGACCACTTTAGGAAGATCGGGCGCCTCACCCATCTTGCCATGGGACAGATAGTAAGCGCCCCAGAGCGGCCATTGCAGTTGGTCGTCGATGGTGGGGGCCAGCTGGTATGGGTTCATGTCGGCGGTCGGCACGCCATTGTCGATGCCCGACCACATCGACATCATGATCTGGCCACCAAGCGCGCGGCTGCGGAAGATGTCGCGCTGCGAAGTCCGGATGAATAGGGCGACGCCGATCTTGCGCCAGTGATCGGTGATGAGTTCGAGCGCGTCGGTTTCCAGCGTGCTTTCGCCGGCCGTTTCCACGATGATCTGCGCCGAGCGTCCATCGGCAAGTATCCGCAGACCGTCATCGTCACGTGCCTGAAGCCCGACCTCGTCAAGCAGGGCATTGGCCTGGTCGGGATCATGGGTAGCCCAGGCCTTCGCGAATTCCGGCCGGTAGAGCGGGCTCTCCGGCAGGACCGTATCGGCGCTTTCCTGCGCCAATCCGTAGAACACGGCCATATTGATCTCGCGCCTGTCTACAGCGAGCGAAAGTGCGCGGCGCACGCGCACGTCACGCAAAAGGCCACGCCACACCGGGTCGGCACAATTCAGATTGGGCAGCAGCGCCAACCGCGAACCCTGTGTGCGTTTCCACAGATGCATCTTCACCGGGTAGCGCTTCTCCGCGTCCTTCAGGAAGGAGTAATCGCTGAAGTCAATTCCCATGCATTGCAGGTCGCTCTCGCCTGCACCGGTCTTGGCGGAGATGATTGCCGACGAGCTGACATTCATGATGATCCGGTCGACATAGGGCAGTTGCCGGCCATTCTCGTCTGTTCGATGAAAGAACGGGTTGCGCTCGAAGATGAACTGCTCGGCCGGCGGCTTGGTCCGGTTCTGCCAGGGATCGAGCGTCGGCAGATCCGGGTTCTCCGGGCGATACTGCCGCGACATGCGGATATGCAGGAGCGTCCATTTCGCGGTCCGGTTCTCCTTCATCAGGCCGGCGAGCCGGAATGGATCCTGGTATTTCTTGTGGAACTGCTTGAGATAGGCGGCCGGCAAAACAAGCGGTGTGGGCGAAGCAGCGGCAAGCTTGGGCAGGAAGTCGGGATTGGGCGCATCCCAACTGTAGCGCACCGTCAACGGGTCGACGATCTCGAAGCGTGGCGGCTTGCCGTCCGCCAGCAGGGCCGGGGCGAGCCCGCCTTGCGAAAGCTCATCGTTCAGCCAGACATCTTCCCAACAATAACGAAAATCCTCCGGCGTCAGCAGGCTGCCGTCGGACCATTTATGTCCTTCCCTAATCTTGAATGTGAAGACGCGATCATCCGCTACGTCGAAACTTTCGAGAATGTCGGCTTGCAAGTTAAGCTTTTCGTCATAGCCGACCAGGCGAGCGTACCCGTAGATCGTCATCATCCGGATATCTTTCTGGCTGCCGATGATGGTACGCAGCGTGCCGCCATACTGGCCGGGCTCCCGGCCCATCGCAGCGAGATTCAACTCGCGCGGGCGCTTGGGCAAGCGTTCGGCGAGTGCCGGCAGCGCCCTGGCCTTCAGCTGCGGCTCAAGAAATTCCGGCTCCAGATCGCCGGCGCGCAACGTGCCCGGCAGAAATGCCGAAGCCATGAGTCCAAGGACGGTGCGCCGGCTGATCAATGGCGTAGCTCGCTGACATCGGCCGAACGTCGGGCCAGCACGAGGTGGCCGCCGCCAAGATCGAGCGGCGACAGCATGTCTTCGTCGCCCTCGTCGCGGAATTGCGGTGCCCATGCGCTGGTGTCGGAAGCGCCGCTGAGTTTCAGCGTCTTGAAATCCATCGGCCTGTCGAGATCGGGGAAAGGTACTGCGGCGACCAGTGAGCGCGTGTAGGGGTGGACCGGTTTCCTAAGCAGAATTTCGCGCGGCGCGAGCTCGACGATGCGCCCGCCGCACATCACCGCGATACGGTCTGCCATGTAGTCCACCACCGCCAGGTTGTGGGATATGAACAGGTAGGTCAGTCCCAGTTCCTTCTGCAGGTCCTTCAGAAGGTTCAGGATCTGCGCCTGGACAGAGACATCAAGTGCCGAAACCGGCTCGTCGCAGATCAGGAGTTCAGGCCCCAGCGCCAACGCGCGCGCGATGCCGATACGCTGACGCTGCCCGCCGGAGAAACTATGCGGATAACGCTTTATGAAGCGCGGGTCGAGCCCGATTGCCTGCATCAGGCTCTTGACCGTGGCTAGTCGGGACGCGGCATTGCCACGTCGATGGATTTCCAGCGGCTCGCTCAAAATGTTCTCCACCGTCATGCGGGGTGAAAGCGACGAAACCGGATCCTGGAAGACCATCTGGATTTTCGCGCGCAGCATGCGCAGGGCGTCTCCCTCGGCTTCCAAGATGTCGATCGGACCATCGCGGCCATTGAAGATCATAGAGCCGCCGCTAGGGGTGACAGCCCGCATGAGGATCTTGCTGACGGTGGTTTTGCCGGAGCCGCTTTCGCCGACCAGACCCAGGCACTCACCCCGCCTGATATCAAAGCTCACGCCGTCCACGGCGCGAACAGAGGTTTGATGATCTCCGCCGAACCAACCGGACTTGCGGATCGTGAAGGTCTTTGTCAGATCCCTGACCGACAGCAGGATGTCGTCCGCCCCCTTCGATGCCGGCGCCGTCTGCTTGCCGAGCAGGTTCCCGACATTCACCGGCACCTCGCGGAGCGCCTTTAGCCTTTCACCGGGCTTCAGGTCGAAATGCGGGACGGCTGCCATCAGGCCCCTCAGGTAAGGGTGGCCCGGCCGGCGGAATATCGCCTCCACAGGTCCCGCTTCCATGATCTCGCCATGATACATGACCACCACCTCGTCGGCGACGTTGGCGACTACGCCAAGGTCGTGCGTGATCAGCAGCATCGCCATGTTCAGCTTCGTCTGAAGCTCGCGCAGCAATTGCAGGATTTGCGCCTGGATGGTGACGTCCAACGCCGTCGTTGGCTCGTCGGCGATCAACAAAGCGGGCCGGCAGATAAGCGCCATGGCGATCATGGCGCGCTGACGCAATCCTCCCGAAAGTTCAAACGGATACATGTCATAGGCGCGCTTGGGATTGGGAAAGCCGACAAGGCTGAGCATTTCCTCGGTCCGCGCCTTGCGCTCCGCCCGAGCCGTGGGCGTATGAATCTGCAGGGATTCGCTGACCTGGTTGCCGATCGTGTGCAGCGGCGACAGCGATGTCATCGGCTCCTGAAAGATCTTGCCGATGCGGCTGCCTCTCAACGCCCGGATTTCGGGTCCATCACGCGGCATCCGCAGGATATCCTGAGTCGTGCCGGGCTTTTCAGGATCGGAAAACAGGATACGGCCACGAACATGGGCTGTGTTCGGCAAAATGCCCATTACTGCCTGGCTAAGAACCGATTTTCCGGACCCGGACTCGCCCACAAGCGCGGTAACCTTGCCGGGAAGGACGCGAAGATTTGCACGCCTGACGGCATGCAACGGTCCTCCGATAATGGCAAAAGAGATGCCAACGTCTTCGACCCGAAGTAGATCAACGCCCGAATTCATTCTCACACCAGCCCCACTCTGGCGGCCCGCCGAGCGGCAGGCCCAGAAAGTGAGACTAGCGCATTACCAGCCTAGAGCAACTTGGATTCGAAACGGTCGCCAATGGCGAATCCGGCGACCGGACTGCTTACCAAAGGCGTTCGGATCAGATTGGGGCGCGCTACTGGAGCTTCCTCGGGTCGCCGGCCGACAGCCGTGCGGCATCGCGATGAAGCAGCATGACCTGCTCGGCCTCCGATCTCCGGTCGTAAATCGACTCCAGCGCACCGTCTTCATCGAGTGCGAGAGCGCCCGACAGATCGGGTGAAAGCACCGTCAGCTTCTGCTTGATCCCCGCCAGTTCCTCGTTGCCGAGCGTCAGCCAGCTGTTGGTGCCGCAATAGCTGGCGAAGTCTTTGCTGGCGAGAACGCGGTGCGGATATTTCTTGGTCAGGGTCTGGAGGCGCTGGACCTCGTTTACAGCCGAGCCGAAGACAGAGAATGTGAGCCGGTCGGTAAGCCCGACATTGCCGAACATCACGTTGCCGACATGCAGGCCGATGCCAAATTTTATGTCGGACAACCCCTTTTCCTTCCTTCGCAGATTGAGATCCACCATGCGCGCAGTGGCCTTGTGCGCTGCCGCCAGAGCAGACTGGCAGGCGATTTCGGACTGCGAGCGATGCCTTTCGCAAGGGTAGACGGCAATGAAGCCATCCCCTATGAAACTCATGATCTGCCCGCCTTTGCGATTGAAAGGTGCAGCAATGGCATCGAAAAACTGGTTCAGCGTATCGATGTAGATTTCGCGGCCGGAAGTTTCGGCAAGCCTTGTCGACCCGCGCATATCGGCCATGACCAGTGCGGCCCGGATTGTGTCGCCCTCGCCACGCTTGATCTGGCCGTCCAGCACGCGTCTGCCGGCGTCGCCGCCGAGATAAGTGGTCATCATGTTGTCGGCCAGCTTGGTGAGCACCGCCATTTTGGTGGCGATGGCGAGATGGTTTTGGATACGCAGCAGCGCCGAAATCATGCTGTCGGTGAAACCTGAAGCACTGTCGGTGGACCAGGACCCGATCATGCCCTGACTGGTATTGCCGTTAAAAGGATGGACGAAAGCAATGTAATCGGTCACGCCCATAAGCTTGAGTTCATCGAAAACAGGAAATTCCGACGGGACTGACTGGTCGAGCCGACGCCGCAGATGGTCGAGCTTGTTGCTGAGCAGATAGTAGTATGGGCTGGTCAGGAATCTGTCAGAATGAACGCCGTCCTTTTTGCGGAAGCCTTCCACTTCCATGCCTTGGCCGCGAACCCAGGTGAAGCCGAGCGCGTCATAAAGCGGATGAAGCATCGAAAAGCTCAAATGCACCCGCTTCAGCGGCAGGCCGGCAGCAGCCAGCCGTTCGCAAAACCCCTTTACCAATGTTTCCAGCTCGTTGCCCGCCAGCGCCGACTGAGTCAGCCAATCGGCAACCTTATCCATGAGAATTGTGGAAATTTCTGCTTGCGCCGTGCTCATACCACCTCGAAACCCGTCGAAGACGGAGCCATTATCCTTCGATCCGCCATAACACAGTCCGCCAGCGACCCAAAGGTGCCCCAAAGTCAACGAGGCCGGCTCCGGCGGCAGAACGGCGAAAGAATTTCCCGAATGACTGTCCTTGCAACCAAGGAACAGGCTTAACTGCATTCATGCCTTGTGGCGTTATGTGGCGAAGCTGCGGACGGAGTGCAATCACGATCCTGACATCGGCCAGAAAATTCGCCGGCTGGGACGCAGTCAGGCCTTGACCACCGTCTCTCGGACGAGCCCGAGACGGCCAAAAACATTGCGTGTGTCGACGATCAGAAGGGCGTGATCAGCGATTGTCTGATAGTCGATCGCGTCATGGTCGGTTGCAACGACGACAGCATCGAAGTCCTTCAAGGCCGCCTCGGTCAATTCGACCGAGCGGCGCCCCTTGATCGCCATATGCTCCCTTGTGGTCGGGATCTCGGGAACATGCGGATCGTGGAATTCCGCCTTGCCGCCCCATTCCTCGATGAGCTCAATGAGCCGCAATGAGGGGCTTTCGCGTATGTCGGGCACATTCTTCTTATAGGCGAGCCCGATGACGAGAATGCGCGAGCGGCTGAGCGCCTTGCCGCAGCGCCGGTCCAGCGCTTTCGCCAGTTCATCGACCACATGACGCGGCATGGCAGTGTTGATCTCCGCCGCCAGCTCGATGAAGCGCGTCGGCAGTTCGTATTCGCGCGCCTTCCACGTCAGGTAGAAGGGGTCGATCGGAACGCAGTGTCCGCCCAATCCGGGGCCAGGATAGAAAGGCATGTAGCCGAAGGGCTTGCTCTTGGCCGCCTCGATCACCTCCCAGATGTCGATGCCCATCGCGCCGAGCACGACCTTCAATTCGTTGACGAGGGCTATGTTGACCGAACGGAAGATGTTTTCCGTCAGCTTGACTGCCTCGGCGGTCGCCGTGGTGGAAACCGGAACGACGGTTTTGACCACGCATTGGTAGAAAGCCTGCACGAGCGTCGCCGCTTCAACGCCGTCACCTGCCACGACCTTCGGGATCGTCGCGACTTCAAAGTTGCGGTTGCCAGGATCCTCGCGTTCGGGCGAGAAGCCGAGGAAGAAGTCTATCTTCGACTGCAAGCCGGTTTCTTCCAGTATGGGCTTGATCACGTCGTCGGTGGTGCCGGGATAGGTAGTAGATTCCAGCACGATGAGGTGGCCGAGACGCAGATGCTTTGCGATGGTGCCAGTGGTGTTCCTGACAAAGGAGAGATCCGGCTCACGGTTTTTCGTCAGCGGTGTCGGAACGCAGATGATGATGATATCGCAGACGGACAGTTCGGCAAAATCTGCCGTGGCGCGGAACCGTCCACTCGCCACGTGGCCGGCAAGGGCTGTCGATGTCACCGCCTCGATGTAGGATTGGCCGTTGTTCAGGCTCTCGACCTTCTGGGCTTCGATGTCGAAGCCGAAAACCGGGAAGCCGGCGCGTGCGACCGCAATTGCCAGCGGCAACCCGACATAGCCCAATCCGATCACGCCGACTTGCGCGGCGTGCGTCGAGATACGGTTCAGCAGACGGTCATATGCCGATCGTGAAGCGTCCAAAAATCTGCTTCCCCGTTAATTCGGATAGGCTGGCCGGTCCCATGGCGCGGCTTACCATGGTCCCAGGAACCATGGCCGAGGCATATTGCGGAAAAAGGATTCCCGCAAGCCGTCATCAGACCGGCAACTTTGCCTTCAAGCTTGCGGCAGCCATCGCATAGCCGCCGGCGGCACCATCTATGAAATGAACGTGATCGCGCTGCAGAGGCGAGGCGACGAGGCATGTCATCAAGGCCGACTTCTGGCGGTGCAGGCCATAGTTGCAGATGTTCGCCTCTTCCGCCTGTTTCAGCCGGTTCTCGATCCGTTGCAACACATCAGCATCAACGTCGATGGTCATCTTCAAGCCGTCGTCGAATTTCCGGAAATCCGAATTGCTGGCCACGTCGCGTTTGTAGATTTTCGGATCGAAACTGCCGATCGTCCAGCCATATCTATCGGTGACGGCCGCAAGTGCCATCAGGAACACTATCCACACCTTCGACAACCACCGCCGTCCCGCCGGCGCCGTGGCCCGCGCCTCGATATCCAGGCCGGCGGGCAGCAAGCTGTAGTCCGGTCCGTTCACCGGCACCGGGTGGCCATCGCGTTCCTGCCTGCGGGCAAGGGCGATGATGTCTGATGCCAGAAACTGAAAACCGCGCAAGTCGCGCGACGCCCCCGGTATGGCTATGATCGAGACGATTTCGCCATGCCGGGTCTCGATCGGGTTCCAGCGGCAGGAGAGGCCGGTCAGATCCGGCCGCGCGCCGGCTGGCGCAGGATCGATACGGTAGCGCCCCGCTTTCATCTCGGCTTCCGCCCAACTGCCGCCACCGCCGGCGAACATGGCATAAAAGACCGCATCGGAGGCTTGGAACCTTGCCACGCGAACGTCGAGGCCTTGCGCTCGAATATCCTTTATCGGCACGATTGCGGCACGCAGGGTTAAGTCCAACTCGTCCGCCACCCATCTCTGGACAGCCGCCAGCGCGTTGCGGGTGGTCTCCACCGCCGAGCCGGGAAATGCGACGAGCGCCCCGTCGCCGCCGAAGACAAAGGGCAGATCTTGCCGACCCAGCGCATTAAGCAGCGCCGAAATGACGCTGGCGCCGGCCACATTGACCGTTTTATAGCGCCCAGCCTCTATCGCCTTGGTCGAGCCGACGATGTCGGCTGTGGCCAGCGCCCAGCCATCGGGGAGAGGCCGATAGTTGTCGATATCGGCAACGCTTTCGAACTTTGCGAAGACCGGCAGAGAAGCGACAAACGGGTCGGGCGCGGCAGCTGTTTCCATGAGCATCAGATAGCACATTCCACTGCTTGAAGGTGAAGTCGATCATGCTTCGAAATTGACTTGCGCATGCTTTCCGATGATAGGGTCGCGTGATGCGAATTGCCTTCTACGCGCCGCTGAAGTCGCCCAATCATCCCGTTGCCTCCGGCGACCGCCAGATGGCACGGATGCTGGTCAAGGCGCTGGAGCATGGAGGACACAGCGTCGAACTGGCATCCGAATTGCGCTTCTATCTACGCGAACCGGAGCCGAAAAGTTTCGATGCGCTCAAGATAGAGGCCCGAGGGGAAGCCGCGCGGCTGACCAGACTTTGGGATCGTGACGGCAAGCCCGATCTATGGTTCTGCTATCATCCCTATTACAAAGCGCCCGACCTGATCGGGTCCGAGCTGGCGTCGACCTTTGCTATCCCGTATGTGACAGCGGAAGCTTCCTATTCGAGGCGGCGCAATGCCGGTTTGTGGGCCGATACGCAAGCGTTGGTGGTGCGAGCCGTCGAACAGGCGGCGCTGAACATCTGCTTCACGCAAAGGGATCGTCAGGGACTGGCAGATGCGATACCCGACGTCGCCCTTGATATGCTGTCGCCCTTTATCGACACATCGGTATTCCGGGAAATGCCGGGACGAGGTTGTCCGACGCGCCTAGTCACCGTTGCCATGATGCGCCCGGGCGACAAAGTCGAAAGTTATCGCATGCTGGCGCAAGCGCTCGGTGTGATCGGCCACCTGCCTTGGACCATGTCGGTCGTCGGCGACGGGCCCGCCCGTGACGAGGTCAAGGCGCAATTCGCCGGCTTGCCCGCCGACCGTATCGAATGGCTTGGCGCGATTGAGCCAGCCGCCGTGCCGGATGTCCTCTATGGTGGAGGAATTTACGTCTGGCCGGGTCACGGCGAGGCCTATGGCGTTGCCTATCTTGAAGCACAGGCCGCCGGCCTTCCGGTGGTGGCTCAGCACATCGCCGGCGTGCCGGAAGTCGTGCGAGATGGCCAGACCGGGTTTCTCACCCCGCCGAGCGATGTGGCGGCGTTCGCTTCTGCCATTGAAAGGCTTCTGGCCTGTAGCGACGAAAGAACCATCATGGCCGCAGAAGCCAGACGTTTCATCCTCGAAGAACGTTCCCTCGGCGTTGCAGCGGCGCGTCTGGCCGAACTTCTTCCGAAGGTCTCCGTTTCATGACATCCGATCGGATCTGGCAGCCCTTGGTGGAAGAACTGGCGAGCCGGCAACGGGCGGGTCGTAAGGCAGAGTTCTGGCTGCGCGACGATGATGCCGTGGATCCGACACCCGCGCTTGATCGGCTGCTCGACCTCACCGGTGAATTCGCGGTTCCGGTCACTCTGGCCGTTATTCCGGCCCTCACTGATGAGAAGCTTGTCGCCCGGCTTGACGAGGCGCCGCATGCCACGGTCGCCATCCATGGCTGGGTGCACCGAAATCATGCGCCCGAGGGTCACAAAAAGCAGGAACTCGGCGCCCATCGGCCACGCGAGGCGATGCTCGATGAACTGGCTGGCGGGCTGTCGCACGTAACCGGCCTGCACGGCGCGCGCACCATTCCGATGCTGGTGCCCCCCTGGAACAGGATCGACGCCGGCCTGGTATCCGACCTTGGATCGATAGGATTTGCGGCATTGTCGGTCTATGGGCCGCCAATGCCGGCTTCACTGGCGGTCATCAACAGCAATGTCGACATCATGGATTGGCATGGCACACGCGGCTGCCGCGACCATGGCCTATTGGTTCAGGCTATCATCGCGCACTTACAGCATGCATTCGACGACGAACCGGTCGGCCTGCTCACCCACCATCTCGTACATGATGAATCGGCCTGGCTTTTCCTCGAACGGCTGTTCACAATCACTGCACAGACTGCCCCCTGCGCATGGCTTCCAATCAGGACATTGATCGGGCGCAGCGCCGGCAAAGTAAAATAGCTCAGCGCTTTTTGTGCAATGAGACTGGAAATTCGAGCGTCTGGCCATCGCGCGCGGCAAAAGCGCCGGCAAACCTGTCTTTGGCCAGTTTCTCGATCTCATCCAGTTCCTCGTCGGTGCGTGTCGCATCGTGGTGAAACAGCGCGAGCCCTCGCGCACCGGCCGCCTCACAGAGCTTGACGCCCTGTTGCCATGTCGAGTGCCCGTTGCCGCGGCGGCGTTCCATTTCCTCCTCGGTGTAGGTGCAGTCGTAGATGACGAGGTCGGCATCTTCGATCAGGCCGAGCACCGCACGATCAAGTTTGTCCGGCTCGTGCTCAGTGTCTGTGATCACCGCCACGACACGGCCGCCCCATTCGACCCGGTAGCCGATGCAGCCGCCTGGGTGAACAAGACTGCCGGTTCGGACCACCACCCCTTCGCGCGGCCGAAGCACGTCTCCGGATACGAAATCGCGGCAGTCGAGGCTTGCCTTGCAGACCTCCAGTTTCACCGGAAACCATGGCGGCCGCATGAACTCATCGACCATCTGCCGGGTCGTCATGCGTCCTGCAAGATGCCCGGACCAAAGCGTAACCTTGACGCTCCGGTCGTAGATCGGCGCAAAGAACGGCAGCCCGATAATGTGATCGTAGTGGCAATGGGTGAAAAGCAGGTCGAAATCGGTCACGCCCGACGTCCGAAGCGCGCCGCCGGCAGGCCGCAGGCCGGAGCCGGCGTCGAACAGAAGCGTATGCTTACCACATCGCAACTCAATGCAGCTTGTGTTGCCGCCATAGCGAGAGAATTCTGGCCCCGATACCGGAATGCTGCCGCGCACACCCCAAAACCTGACCAGGAAAACGTCGTCCATGGTAGCCCCTTCGCGGTTCCCGTCGCTCATCGTAGCCAAACAACTGCTGCTAGAGCAATTCCAGGAAAAGTGTGAACCGGTTTTCCGTCCGGAATTTGCGTCCAAACAAGAGGCGAGACAGGGTTCCTCCAGTGACCTTCTCAGCAAGAGGCCAGTGCTATCACGACGGGGAGGATCGACCGCACGTCAGTTGCTATTTGGCGCTTCGTGCGTCGATCAGATCCGCGGTGGTATGGCTTAGGCGATCGGCAAGAACCCTCAATATCTCAATGGTCATTTCCGGGGACTCCTTCATAAGCCTCAGGAAATGGTCCTTGCGGATTCTTAAGGCTTCCAGCTGACTTGCCGCTCTGACGGTGGCAGTGCGGGAGCTGTTGCACAGTATGGCGATCTCGCCAACAATCGAATTTGGCACCATTTCGGCAACTTTTATCGGTCCGCTGTCGGAATCGACCAGAATATCTGCCCTGCCTGAAAGGATGACATAGGCGGCATCTCCCTCGTCGCCCTGTCGGAAAAGGATCTGGCCGGCGCTGTAGCTCACGCGATCGGATGTGAACGCAAGCAATTTGAGCTTTGTCAGCTCGATGCCAGAAAACAAGGGAACGCGTTGCAGCATTCCAACTTCATCCTTGAGCAGCATTGTCGCAAACCTCAAATTTCGCGTTTGCCAGACTAGAGCAATGGGCGCCCAGATGGAATTAATTCCGTCTTCGAGACATCGCTCTACGACACCAGTTCCTTGAAGATACCGTTCTCTGCCAAAAGGGTCTCGTGTGTTCCGTCTTCCACCAATTGACCCGAGTCGAAGACGATAACGCGATCGAACATCATCGCCATTGACGGATTCGTAACGACCCACACAATTGCCGGCGAATGGCCGTCGCTTCTGGCTTCCTCGAGCACGTTTCGCAGCACCCTATCCTGCATGCGTTGGTCGAGCGCCGATAGCGGCCGGTTGAGAATGAGAAAATCGGGACGCTTGAGCAGGGCTCGGGCAACATCGAGCTTCTGTCGCTGTCCACCGGTCAGCCGCCTGCCGCCGGAGCCGACGTTGAAGTCCAGGCCAACATCCAGAAGTTCGGCATAAAGCCCCAGTTCGTCAAGAACGTCATAGAGGATGGAGCGTATGCGGTCCGGCGCGTCGGGATGGTTGTTGCCCACACGCCCGAACAGGACATTATCCATGACGGTAGCTGCGGCAATGTATCTGGCAGGGTCATACCGTTCGACCGCAGTTTGCAGTTCGGGCGGCAGGTTTTCATAGAACCGGTTGCGGGCAGCGACGATCTTGCTCATCAGCTCATCGCTCAGCAGCCCGAAGCGGTGCCGAGGCTCGATGTAGGCGAAACTCAAGGTGACGATCATGGCACGGTCGTTCTCCGAAACCGCCTCGTAGGGACGATTCTTGAGCCGTTGCAGCAAGGTTTCGTAGGCGGGTATCTCGTCGGCGCTCATGAAGGCGAGCTGCTGGAAGAACTGGTGATCGGGCGGCAGGTCGGCAAACAGCTCGATCGCCTGTTGGGCGATTTCCATGCCCATTTCGTAGAGCGTGCGGTCGAGGCCGGCTTGCTTCAGCACAGAAGCGAAATAGGGATTGGCCGCCAGGGCCCTGTCGGCCAGTTCGGGGCCGGCGGCAGCGCCGAAGAGCAGGTTCTGGCCGATCGTCGCTTCCTTGTTGTAGGCGCCCGGTTCGAAAGGAACCACCAGTTCGCTTAGCCCTTCCTGTTCCAGCCGGGTTCGCAGCGCCGCACGCAGCTCGACGATCCGCCTGGCAAGCTCCGTGTGACGCTTGAGGTCGGCCGAAGAGCGCAAACCAAGATCCAGAATATCGCGCGACAGAACAACCGCGTCGAGCACCCGGCGCACGGCTTCAAAGAGGTCGTGCGGGCCGGTAGCGCCAGCGGAAGCATAGTTGATCCAGTCGCTGTGGATATCAAAATCCGGATTGCCCGACCGGTGCGCCTCGTGGACGTTCCAGCGATGCTGGTCCGCCGCGACACCGTCATAAGACGCCGATATCAGCGGCGCATGCTTCAACCCGTAGAGCAGGTTATCGCGAAGGCTTGCCTGGAACAGGAAAACATCCGACGAGGCATAGGACATGCGCCGGCCGGTCACTGCTTCGGGGAGTTCAAGCAGGTCGTCTGCGCCCGAAGCGACTCTTCCGCTGTCCGGCCAGTTCAGCCGCGCGAAAGCTTCTGCAAGCGCCTCCGCTCCACCTGTTGCGGTACTGACCAGCGCCACCGTCTCACCGGGCTTGACCTGGAGGGAGACACGGTTGAGAAGCATCGCACCGCCATCGTCTGCTATGGACAGACCGATCGCCGACAGGGGGTTGGTCATCGGATCGGGATCGTCGATCGTCAATGCCACGATTTTCGGCGCGATGAGACTCTCGACGGTGAACTGTTCAACCACCTGTTGATATTTGACCTGGACATCCTGCCGATCCTGATCCCAGTCGATCAGTTCCTTCATCGGTCCGGGCAGGTCCTTGTAGGCGCCGATCACGGCCACGAGCTGGCCGACGTCCAGCCGCCCCTGGATGACCAGATACCCGCCGATCATGTAGAACAGAAAGGGCGTGAGCTGCGCGAGAAAATTGTTGAGGAACTTCACCATGAATTTCCATTGGTAAAGATCGAAGCGGATCTTGAAGATGAGCCCGAGCCGGGCAGCTATGTCGGCGCGCTCGTAGTTTGATGTGTCGTGGACGTGAACCGCGCCGATGCCGTCGACGATTTCGCCAACCCGGCCCGAAAGCGCGCGCGCCGTCAACTGCCGTTGGCGCCCGAGCACGATCAGCCGCCGCCGCATTCGCGGGATGAGCACGATCTGGATCACCACGATCACGACCGCTATCATTCCGAGCCAGACGTTCTGGATCATGATGAACAGCATGGACGTCAGCGCCTGGCCGCCGAGCAGCACCGGCTGCAGGAAGGCATCGCCGATGAAGCCGCCCAGCGGCTCCACCTCGTCCTTCACCATGGTCGCCACTTCGGCGGATTTTACCCGCTTGAAGTAGACCGGCGGAAACCGCAGCACACGATCGACCAGATCGAAGCGGATACGCCGCAGCATACGTTCGCCGAGGCGGCCCTTGTAGGTGTTGATGTAGAGTTTGAACAGGCCGTTGATGACGACCAGCAAGAGGAACACAAGGCTCAGGGCAAACAGCGTTTCCTTACGGTCGAGCTGAAAGCCGGAGAAGAACTGAACCTCTCCAATGAACGGCACGTTATAGTGCAGCCTCATGAATGGCTGGGTCGCGCCCGGTTGCTCGAAACCCTTGCCTTGGATCGGGCCGTTGACGATCAGCTTCGGCAGGTCGAATGACATGAAATACGGGATCATCGAAAGCAGGACGATCATCAATATCCAGAGCTGCTGCTTCTTGGTGTGCGTCCAGATATAGCGGGCTAGGCTGGGTTCCATATGAGACTGTGGATCCTTCAGTTGGAAGGATGCGGGATGGAGACGCACCTGCTGGCAAATAGGATATCGGCAATTTCTTCGTTGCCAACGACAATCTCAAACCTGCAGTGCAGGGAGATTGTCCTGCGCTCAGACGGTTCGCGGCTTCCGAAGGGTTTTGGCGAATAGGCGAGCACGAGGCTGCAGCTGCGCGGCTGGTACTGGCAGATGGACGCCGATGGTCCGGACAGACGCAGCCGGCTCTCTCCGGCATCGGGCAATGGCGAAGCGGCTTGCAGCATGATCACGTCCGCGGAACGAACAGCCTTGCGGGAGGCAAGATTGCGTTGTGTCGCCCGAAATCCCAACATACAAGACGAATATGATGGATGTCACGCAACCACGCAATGCCGGCATGGACTGGCACGAACAAACACTGGACCTCACGCGGGGAATTGCTGCCTATGTCAACGACCCTCTCGTTGCCGGGCTGGCGCGCGTCATCAGCAAGCATCCGAAGGCCGATATCGCCAACGCCTTCAACCATAAGCAGGTCGCCTGCAAGATGTGGGCGCTCGACAGGCTGTTCGAAAGCTGCGGCGGCCGGTTCGGCCGCATATGGGTTCTGGGTGGATGGTACGGCGTATTGCCCGCAATGCTTTTCAACGACGCTCGCTTCGACATCGCGGCGGTCGACAGCATCGACATCGATCCCGAAGTCGCGTCGGTCGCCCGGACTCTCAACCGGGACGCCGGCGACCGGTTCCGGGCGCTGACGGCAGATATGTACGCGCTCGACTATGCGGCCGGGCGGCCCGACCTGACGGTCAATACGAGCTGCGAACACATAGCCGATCTGCGCGCCTGGCTTGCTCTGCTTCCGCGGGGCACGAATGTGCTGCTGCAATCGAACGACTATTTCAGCGAGCCGACGCACATCAACTGCGTGGCTTCGCTGGCAGCCTTCGAAGCAATGGCGGCGCTACGGGAGGTGCGGTTCTCCGGCGAATTGCCGACAAAAAATTATACGCGCTTCATGCTGATCGGAGCGGTCTAGACCAAGTCTAGGATCCAAGGTCCGTTTGATCATGAGCTTTTCCGAAACCGGGCCGCATTTTTAGGGACCATGTTCGATACCGTTCGCGCAGGATTTGCGCCGAGTGACGCGCGCCTTCTAGATCGAGACGATGCGCGGATGGCGTCGGCGCCACAAGCGCCTGTTCAATCGCTTGCGTCAAACCTTCAGGCGTTAGGTCCTTTTCCATCAGCACCGTTGCAAGACCGAGTTCTTCGAGCATCAGGGCGCGAACGTTTTGTTCGGTTTCCCCGCCGGCTGCAAATGGGACGAGCAGGGAGCGACAACCCGCGCGCAGGACATCGCAGACCGTGTTGTAACCCGCCTGCGACACTGACAGGCGGGCGCCGGTCAGCAGGCTGGCGAAATCCTCGCGGAACCGGAAGATGGACAGGCCCGGCGTGGCATCGCCTGCGATCGCGTCAAACTCGTCTTTCGGCAGGTTTGGGCCGGTGATCAGACACCATTTCCAACGGTTGTTGGCGTTCCGCGCCGCTGCGATGGCGGAGCCGACAAGGCTCTTTCCAGCAGCCCCGCCGCCAACCGACACCAGAACGTCGAAGCGCTCGGAGCCCAGGGGCGACGGCGGCGCGGCAACGAGCCCTGTATAGGTGACTTCGGCCCTGATCGCCCCAGCCAGCGGAAATGTCTTGTCGATGGTTGCGAAAGCCGGGTCGCCATGGACCATAACAAGGTCGAAATGCCGGTTAATGAGATCGACCGTTTCCTCGTTTCGGAGGGGCTTGACGCGCTCCTGAAGGATATCACGCACGGACGTCGCCAGCAGCGGTCTGGGCGACGCCGCGTCGATGGCCTCGAGCAGCGGCAAGAGTTCGAAACGCATCTGCCGGCGTCCAAATGGAAACGCCTCGATAATGACGATATCCGGCCTGCAATCCCGGAATGCCTGCAGCAGCATCTCTGAACGCCGTTTCCTGAAATCATCGTCGATGGGTTTGCCCTGCAAATCGACAAGTCCGGAAAATCCTTCATCACCGGAGGTGACAGGTGGCAAGGTTACAGATTTCACCCCGAGTCCCGGAAACCCCGCGACCGGCGCTCCGCCGGTCACAACGGTTACGTCAAACCCGTCATCGACCAGAGCCGCCGCGACGCGGCTAGAGCGCGCGAGATGGCCGATACCGAGCAGGTGCTGGACATAAAGAAAGGCGCGCAGCCGGTTCAATCGGCGGCCCGCCACTCGCGCTCGAACAGTTCCTTGAGCTGTCCAATGCTTGCCAGATGATCGAAACTGCCGCGCACGCGCCGCTCTGCGGCCTCGCCGAGTCGGGCGCGCAGCACGGGATCACGGATCAGGCGCTCCAGTGCCTGTGCCAAGGCAAGTGGGTCTTCCGTCGGAACCAGCAGCCCGGTTTCATCCGGCGATAAAAACTCCGGCACGCCCGAAATATTGGTCGACACGCAGGCAAGCCGCTGGCTAGCCGCCTCCATCAGAACATTCGGCAGACCGTCCCGGTCGCCATTAGCTGTGATCCTGCAGGCCAGGGCGAAGATGTCGGCGCAGCGGTAGTGCTCAAGCACCTCCTCCTGCGCAAGCGCGCCTTTCCAAGAGACGCGACCACTCAGTCCTAGCTTTTGCGCCAATACCTTGAGCCGTTCCAGTTCCTCGCCGCCGCCGATATGCTCGAAACGCCACGCCAAATCGCCAGGCAAGAGGGCAAGAGCCTCCAGCAAGGTATCGTAGCCTTTCTTTTCAACGGCGCGCCCGACACTCAGAAGGATAACCGGTTCGTCCAGCGCCGAGCCGTCATGATGCTTTCGCGCCTCGCCAAAACTGCCGAAACGATCGAGGTCGAGCCCATGGTAGCTCAGATGCACAGACGAGTTGCCGTTAGCAAGTTCTTTCAGACGGTCGAAGCCGGTCTTCGTGCAGGTGACCGTCCAGCGCGCCGAGGAAAGCTTGCCGGCCAAATCCCAGTCCGCCGAAGTCCAGATGTCCTTGGCGTGGGCTGAGCAGCTCCAGGGCAGGCCAAGAAGCTGGCTGGCATAGCGCGTCACCGATGCCGGCGTGTGCGCGAAATGTGCATGCAACCACCCCGCGTCTTTCGGCCATTCGGCCGCCAGCACGAGCGCTTGCCCGAAACGGCGCACGCGATTGCGGGTAAAGTCGCGGGGGATATCGGCAGCCAGCGATCCGAGCGCGCGCCAGAAGCCCGGCCGCAGCAAACAAGCGAACAGCGAGCGAAGCACGCGAAGCGGCTCTTCATGCAGATATTCCGGCAGATAGTGGACGGCCGCTTTGATCTCGTCATGCACGGGGTGGCGTTTTGCGTCGGTCGGCCGCCTGAGCGCGACGAGTATCAGCTCGAACCCCGCACGCTCCAGACCGAGCAGTTCCTGCGCGATAAAGGTTTCCGAGACGCGCGGATAGCCCTTCAGAACCACGACAATCTTGCGATGTCGCAAGTCAGTTCATTCCTTCAATGACCGACAGGCGATGGCCGGGCCGCCGGTCGAGCAGTTCCGCGACGATTTCGGAAATATGAGGCAGCCCTTCCAGCGTCAGATGCGGATTGCTCTGTGACGGGCGGGGCCAGTCCGGCAGTGCCACCAGTGCATCGGCAAACCGCTGGGAATCCTTGGCTTCTTCCGGCAAAAACATCTCGATGAGGCCGAGTTCGGCTGCGCGCCGGGCGCGGATCAGTTGTTCCTCGCGGGGCTCGACGCGCGGCACGATCAGCGCCGGCTTGTCGAAAGATAGTATCTCGCAATAGGTGTTGTAACCGCCCATCGCCACAACCGCCTTGGCGCCGGCAATCAGGTCTTCCATGCGGTTGTCGAACTCGATGATCTTGATGTAGGGGATCTTGGACCCCTTCTTGATCAGCTTGTTGCGCTTGCGCGCCGGCATGTAAGGTCCAAGGACGATCAGCGCCCTGTGTTGCAATTGCGGATCCTGCTGATAGGCATCGATGACGTCGTGGATCAGTTCGGCGCCGTCGCCTCCGCCACCGGTGGTAACCAGGATATAATCGCCCTCGGGCCGGTGGCCGGGCAACTCGTTCCGCTGCAGGCTCCGTTGCAGGAAACCAACGAATCTCATCTTTGCCCTGACAAGCGGCGGCACATCCAAGCCGGTCAACGGATCGTAGAAATCCGGCGGACCATAGGCCCAGATCTTGTCGTAGAACAGGCCTATCTTGCGCATCACATCCCTGCGCGCCCACTCTGCTTCGAGCAGATGCGGCGCATCCATCACCTCGCGCAGGCCAAGCACCAGCGTGGTTCCCCGCGTCTTGAGGTAGGACAGCGTGTCCTCAATCTCACCGCGCAGGCCGAGCGGTTCCTTGTCGACGATGAAGATATCCGGCCGGAAGGTCTCGGCTGTGTGGCGGATGATCGACTGACGCATCCTTAGCGTCTCGTGCAGATCGATATCCTTTTCCAGCGAGGTGTACTCGCCGTTGCGCAATTTGATGACGCTGGGGATCTTCACGAAGTCGACACGGGCGCGGTAGTCGAAGGCGCCCGCGATGGGCGCACCCGAAATGATCAGCACCTGAAGTCCCCGGAAATCCTCGACCAGTGAATGCGCGATCGTCCGGCAGCGCTGCAAGTGGCCGAGCCCGAACGTGTCGTGGCTGTACATGAGAATTCGAGCATTTTCTGCGTGCTGGGTCATTGTTGAACGTCTTTTCGAATTCTCGCCTTGAGGACCGTGACAAACCCGCAGGTTTCGGAACCCCCTGGCTGTACCGACCTGTTGTGAAACATGACGGCGCAATTTTCAATTTGTATTAGCAAAAAACCCCAGATCGCCCCGCAATCAGCGAACTCGCTACCTACCCGGGCTTGTGACAAAGCCGATCCAGCGCGTCTCGAAGTGCAGTGGTGGCATCGCCACGCTCGTCAGGGGACATCAGCTCCGGTTCAAGTTCCAACCTGAAGTGCGGCAGCTCGGTTCGAACAGCACGACGAGCAGCCGCCAGATTGGCCTTCAGATCGATGACGCGGTAGGTGGCGACGGGATAGGCGATCCCCTTGACCTGGACGTGCCCCAGCTCCTCACAGTCGATTGAGTCCTTCACTTGCGCAAACGTCTCGTAGGAAATGAGGATGGCCCCCGGCGGCGCCTCCTGCTCCAAGCGCGAGGCGAGATTCACGGCGCCGCCAATTATCGTGTAGTCCATCCGGTCCTCGCTGCCGAAGTTACCGACGGTGCAGTAGTCGGTATGGATGCCGATGCGACAGCGCAGCGGTGTTTCGATCCCCATGTCCCGCCAGACTTCGGCAAGCTCGCTAATCCGCTTTTGCATTGCAAGTGCCATCTGCGCGCAAGCCAGTGCGTCCTCCTTGACGCCGCGAGTCTCGGGATCGCCGAAAAACATCAGGATCGCGTCGCCGACATATTTGTCGATCGTCGCGCCGTGATCCGAAGCAATTTTCGACATTTCCGTCAGATAGTGATTGAGGAGTTGGGTGAGATCCTCGGATTCCATTTTGTCAGTGATCTCGGTAAAGCCGGCGATGTCGGAGAAGCATATTGTCAGTTTCTTCCGCTGGCTGGCGATCCTGACCTCCTGGCGGCCGGTGAATATCGAGCGATACACTTGGGGCGCCAGATACTTCGCCAGCTTGCTGGAAAGCGCCTCCAGAACCACGGATTTCTCGGCGAGGTTCTCTTCCCTTTGCTTCAGCTCAGTGATGTCCGAATAGACGGCGACCGTGCCGCCGGCGCTGATCCGCCGCTCGCTAATCATGATCCATCGCCCGTCGCCTCGCCGCTGCACCCAAGGTTCGCCAGGGTTGCGGTGCCGCGAGAGGCGCTCGGCGACCCACTCCTCGACCCGCCCCTCGGCGTCCCTGATGTAGCCGCGCTCAGCGGATCGGCGAATGATTTGCTCGAATGTCGTGCCGGGCGTGAGTTCGGTCTCCAGACCGGTGTAGAGCAATTCGCGGTAGCGGCTGTTGCTGAGGACGAGCCGATCCTCCCAGTCGTACAGAGCGAATCCTTCTGAGATGCTTTCGATGGCATCGATGAGCCGCTGACGAGCTTCCGCAACGTCGCGCAGGTTCTTTTCCTCGACCTCGACAGCAGTATCCCGGAAGAGTCTCAGCGCTTCGGCCATGCGCCCGATTTCGTCGCTGCCAGCCGCGGGCAGTGGCGCACGAAGGTTGCCCCCCGCAATCGCGAGCATGCCCTGGCTCACGGCCCCTAGTCGGGCGAGGAGGCTGCGGTCGACATAGAGCCAGACAACCAGAACCGAACTCAGGAGGCTGAGGAAGGCGGAGCCGAGCACAACCGCAGTGCCGTAGCGCTGGACGAGCGCGGCTTCGCGACCGGACGCAGCGATCTCCTGGTCTGCCGTGGCGACTAGGCCATCGACGCCAGCGGTGAGATTGCGCGACAGTCGATTGTTCTCGGCCAGAAGTCTTTCGCCCTGTGCCAGGACAGCAAACTCGTCCTCCCGCGCCCTGGGGATGCTGTCCTCGCCGTCGGTCAAACCCTTGAACTCGTCGACACGCTGCCGGAATCGGGTCCGCAGCTTTTCGTCGATCTCCGTGGAAACCTTTTCAAGAGCAGTGAGCGAACGGCGTAGCGGGAAAAGGATCAACGCCAGGTCGCCCGGCGTCGGCGCGTTCGCGACCTTCACCAGCGCGTCGTTGACGGCCGAGATCTCCAGCTGCGCCTTCTGCTGGGGGATGTAGGCGGCAATCGCCTGGACTAGGTCGGCCATCGCCGCTGCGCGTTGATCGGGCGACAGCGACGTGTCGGCCGCGACCGCCCGCCATTGCGGGAGCCTGGAATCCATCACTAGGATGCCGGTGGCGACAAGGCGCTGGCTTCCGGTCGTCGTCGCGGCGAGGCGGTTCAGGAGCTCCTCCTTGCGGGCGACCACGTCGAGCCGGGCGACAACAAGAGCGTCGAGCTCCTTCAGGTTGCGCCTCAGAACAATCGCGGCTTCCTCGATCTCGGCCAAAGGCACTGTGCCCAACGTGGCATCCCGGAGGTCCCTGCGCAGGGCCTCGAGGCGGGACATCTCGAGCGCGACGGCAGCCGAAACCTCGCCGTGCTGAGCCCTGCTTGTCGCTGCCAACACCGATGGCGCGGCAGCAGCGACCCGTTCGGCCTGGCGCGACAGCTGGAGGGAGGCGAGCGCCGACGGCACTCGATCCGTGGTAATTCGGTCGACGACGTTGCCAACCTGGAGGAAGGCATAAAGCGCCGCAGCGGTTGCCAGCACCGCAAGGGCGCTGATCCCGAAAAAGGCGAGCAACAGCCGGCCGCGTATGCCGAGGCGTTCAAGCATCTCGGCGAGTCGGAACAGTCCGGCCACACTGGTCTGCATCAGACTAGACATCTCAGCCGGCATGCCGGCGATCAGCGAACCCTATTCAACCGGCACGTATTCTCCGCTGCGCCAGACGTACCAAACCCAGCTCTGCTTCGTGAGGTCGCCCTTGTCGTCGAAATCGACCCGGCCGATGACGGTGTCGAATTCCTGTTCGTGCAGTGCCGCAATGACGGCCTTCGGCTCCAGCGAACCTGCCTTCGAGACTGCCTGGGCCCAAACCTGGACCGCGCAGTAGCTCAATAGCGTGTAGCCCGCGGGTTCGAAATTCTCCGCCCGGAACTGCTCAACGACCGCGGCCGCTTCGAGGCTTCGCCTCGGGTCCGCCGGGAACGTGAAGAGGGTCCCCTCTGCCGCGGGGCCGGCGATCAGGGCAAATTCCTCAGTCGCCAAAGCATCTCCGGATATGAGCTGAACCGTGTAGCCACTGTCGTGTGCAGCGCGAGCAATCAGCGCAACCTCGGCATGATACCCACCCACATATAAGGCGGAGACGCCGGCGGTCTGCAACGCAGCGACCTCGGCCGAATAGTCGTCCTTCCCGGGAATGTATGCGGCGTAAACGGCCTCAGTCACGCCCCGCTTGTTCAGCTGCTTCCTGGTCTCGTCGGCGAGACCCTTCCCATAGGTCGAGTTGTCGTGGAGGATCGCAATCTTCTTGTTGCCCCAGCGATCGGCAAGGTATTTGCCGGCGATGAAACCTTGCGCGTCGTCGCGGCCAATGGTGCGAAAGACATTGGCACGGCCCTGTTCGGTCAGTTGCGGATTGGTCGAGCCTGGGGATATCTCAACGACGCCCGCCTCCTCGTACACTTTTGATGCGGGGATCGAGGCCCCGGAGCAATAATGCCCGACGACGAGCACGACCCCGTCAGCCACCAGCTTCTTGGCGGCCGCCACAGCTTGCTCGGGATCGCAGAAGTCGTCGACCGAAATGAGCCTCACCTTCTGGCCGAGCACGCCGCCCGCCGTGTTGGCGTCGGCCACTGCCATCTCCGCGCCGCGCTGTCCCTGCTCGCCGATCCACGCGAGCCGTCCCGTCATCGCAGCCGAGACGCCGATCAGCACCTCCGCCCGCGCGGAGCTGAACGCGGCCGCGAGAACTAAGATCGCTATGGCGATGATGCGGTGCATGTGTGCACCCCCTTAACTGTAGCTTACGCCAATCCCGTCAGAGCCGACAGCCCCTTCGGCAAGCGCGGCTGTCTCGGGCTGCTATTGCAGCGCACACCCAATTTGGCGAAGCAATCGTACACTGGAATGGCGTGTCATAAGTTCGTTCGCTGAGGTCGGAATCGCGCGCCAAATCCGGACGTTACCACTGACCGGAGTGAGCGTCGTGATCGGGTCATTCTCGTCGGTTGTGGCTTGTCTGTTCACGTCCGGTCACGAAGCAACCCGGGATATCTGAGTTCACCGTTGGTGATGCACATCGCAGCGACTGCAAGCACCTTTGCACTTGCCTTGAAGGCATATTAGTTTGGGAGGGTAGCAGCTGCTCGTGGGCATAGAATGTCACTGCCTTTCGTAAGAATTTACGCGCCGCTCAACGCGCTGCTGGCTGCGATTGGGCTTGTGGCGGTGGCTACGCTCACGACACCGGACATGTCCGGACGAAGCAGACTGGCGCTGGCTGCAGTCCTCGCGGTCATCTGGGGCGTCTATCTCCTGCAACTGGCGGAGACGCTGCTCAAGCGCCGGGCGAAAGATGTTCGAGACAGGGCGCCGGCAATCGCAATTGATGTGCTCGCGGTTTTGGTTCCGCTCGCCGCATTTCTGCTCGTCGGCATGCCCGACCGGAGCCTCTACTGTGCTGTCTGGCTGCTGAAACCGCTGCGAGACTCGACTTTTTTCCCGCTGCTGGGCAGGATCCTGACCAACGAAGCGCGCAACCTGATCGGCGTTACGACGCTCTTCGGCGTCGTTCTGTTCGGTGTCGCGCTTGCGGCCTATGTCATCGAGCGCGACGTCCAACCGGAAAAGTTCGGCAGCATCCCCCAGGCAATGTGGTGGGCAGTGGTCACGCTGTCCACCACCGGCTATGGCGACGCTATTCCGGAAAGCTTCGCCGGCCGCGTCCTGGCCGGGGCGGTCATGATGAGTGGCATCGGCATCTTCGCGCTCTGGGCTGGCATTCTTGCCACCGGCTTTTATCAAGAAGTCCGCCGCGAGGATTTCGTCCGTAATTGGCAATTGGTCGCCGCTGTGCCGTTGTTTCAGAAGCTCGGCCCGGCCGTGCTGGTCGAGATCGTGCGCGCGTTAAGACCTCGCGTCATGCCGGCGGGCGCCGTGATCTGCCGCAATGGCGAGACCGGTGATCAGATGTTCTTCGTCGTGGAGGGGCGCGTCAGCGTCGCGACGCCGAACCCGGTGGAGCTTGGCCCTGGCGCCTTCTTCGGCGAGATGGCACTGATCAGCGGCGAACCGCGCTCGGCGACCGTCAGTGCCGCGACGGCGGTCTCACTCCTGTCGCTGCACTCGGCGGATTTCCAGATGCTGTGCAGCAGCAGCCCGGAAATCGCGGAAATCATCCGCAAGACCGCGCTCGAGCGGCGCGGCGCAGCACCTAAGGGTGGACCGTACTAAGCGTTCGTCGGGAGGAGACGCGATTCAGGGCTGCCCAACTGCCTGAGAGCAATCCTTGGCTCGGCTAGAGCGTATCGTGTTTGAACGGATTCAGGCGACCCGCTTCAGGTCCTTGTTTCATGCATGTCGTTCCCCCAAAACCGAGGACACTTTTGGGCGACATGCATTAGAATGGCGTTAAATTGGAAAGCTCCGTCAAGACTTGGCACTTTTGGCGACCTTGAGTGCTTTACTTGCGGGCGCCTCGCTCCTTGTTTCCTGCGTTCTCGCCGATGAAGAAGGGCTGTCCGCCCCAGCGCATCGAGGTGTTTCCAGCACGACTACGCAGCCGTCGAGATCGTTGGTGGCCAGATGCGCGTAGCGCATGGTCATCGACAGCGTCTGATGACCGAGCCACATCTGCACGCGCCGGATGTCGATGCCGCCCTGGACAAGACGCGAGGCGCAGGTGTGGCGCAAGATGTGCGGCACCACCTGGTCGTCGGCGCCAAGGCCGACCTCGGCCTTCGCATCATTCCAGATGGCACGGAACTGGGCCTGGCTGAGTTTGGTGAATGGGCCTTTGGGTCGACGGCCTTCGGTGGGTGGCAGCTTGATGACCTCCTTGACCCGCTCGGTCATCGGAATCGTCCGGCTGCGACCGGATTTGGTGATCCAGAAACTGACGCGATGCTCCTGCATGTCGTTCCAGATCAGCCCAAGCGCCTCTCCGAGACGGCAGCCGCTATCGACCAGGAACACGGAAAGCCTGTAAGCGTCCTCGCTGCGGCTCTTGATGGCGGTGAACAGCCGTGCCTCTTCGTCCCTTTCGAGGAAACGAATCCGCCCCGCCCGCTCCTTCTGGCGGCGGAACTCGGGCAGGCTGTGGATATCTCCCATCTTATGAGCCTTGCGCAGCAGTTTGCTGAGGGCAGCCATCTTTCGATTGATGGTTGCGTTGCTGTTGCCGCGCTGGCGCAAGGTGCCGATAAGATTGTCCAGGGTACTCTGGTCAAAGGCGCTGAATCGCTCTCCAAGGAGAAGCTCATCTATCTCGCCGATGAAAGAGCTGACATTGTATTTATGCCGCCCATCATCCCATAATATGTCCCGGTACGCTAAAAATAGCTCTCCAACCCTATACGACTTTACTTCTCGGAGCTTGTTGTATGTGTAGTTAAACTTCGAATTCTGAGAAGAAAACACCGCAAAATGGTCAGAGGGATATCCCTCTTGAATCGCTTCGTTTGTCATTGTGAGCCACGCCCCCCCAGTGGATAGGTCCAGCCCTAGCCGCTCGGAGACGTCCTTTCAAGAGTTTTAAGTCGGACGGTCGATTTCATCCACCCTAGGGAGGATCCCACGAAATCACCCTTCAGACTTTTTCAGCTACCGAATCCCCCTTTTCCTTCTGTCTGCCCAAACCCAGTCACGAAACAAAAACAGCCCGGGCGTTGAAGCGCCCGGGCTGGATTTCACCTGTAAGGAACCAGCCCTTAGAACGAGCGCTGGAAGCGGAGGAGACCGCCGATGGCGCTGTCATCGTCAGCGCCGGTCCAGTTAGACGCCGGGAAGCTGCCCGCATTGACGTAGTCGACTTCGGCTGTGACCGTGAGGCCGGGAACGACGTCATAGGCGATGTTCGCAGCGATGCCGAGGTTCTCGTCTTCGTCATACGAAATCTGGGTGTTGAACGAGGTCTTCTCGTTGAACTTGTAGGTGCCACCGCCCCAGATCGCCCAGTTGCCGCCCCACTGCTTGAAGAAGCCGCGACCGCCAGCCGGAATGGCATAGGTCGGATCCGAGAGATTGTCATCGGAACCATAACCGCCCATGACCCACAGCTGTATGGCGTCATTGACGTTCACGTCCAAACGCACCTTGCCGGCAACTTCTTCGTAGTTGCTGTCATAAGCGACGACACCGGTGATGGCGCCCCAGCCCTGCGTGTACTTCACGCCGCCGACGACATGCGGAACGTAGCTGTCGATCGTGCCCCTGCCGTAGAAACCAGGTGTGCCAGCGCCCGCGCCTTCTTCAAGAGAGACCACGGCCGAGAAGCCGTTGCCAGCGTCGAAGTAGTACTGGACGACGTTGGTGTCGAAATCGCCGTAGGGAACCAGCGTATCCTGGA